>CAZIQU010000031.1:9248-9528 GCA_964541445.1 uncultured Lachnospiraceae bacterium
CATGCGTTTTTTTGTCGTAAACGGCGGTAAAAGCGACTCATTAAATTAAACAGAAGGCGGCGTACCCGCGGTTATATCCGCAGGCACGCCGCTTTCTTGCTTTAACACGGCGCAGCTATTTTTCAATCACATAATTTTCATCGGTATACTCATTATTATCGCCGCGTCTGGTGTAATGAGTGTGCAGATATTCGTGCGAACGGTGACCGCAGGGATCGCCCCATTCCTTGTAGAAAGCAAGCAGTTGGGGATTTTCATGCGATTTTCGCAGTTTTTTGCC
>CAZIQU010000031.1:9555-10255 GCA_964541445.1 uncultured Lachnospiraceae bacterium
GTCTTCGGTGCGCGGCTGGCCGCCGCCGGTGATGCAGCCGCCCGGGCAGCCCATTACCTCAAAGAAGTGATAGGGGGAGGTGCCGTCCTTCACCTGCTGCATAAGTTTTCGCGCTCCGTCCAGACCGCTGGTTACGGCCACCTTTACATCGACGCCGTCTAAAAACTTATATTCAGGCAGCGGATCTTCTATTTTGATTGTGCCTTCCTTTATCTGATCGAGGCCTTCGATAGCCGGCACATGCAGCTCGGGGAACGGCAGCTCCCGGCCGGTGACCAGCTCATAAACGGTGCGCAGCGCCGCCTCCATAACGCCGCCGGTCACGCCGAATATATCGGCCGCCCCGGTGGACATGCCTAAAGGCGCATCGAAGCTTTCATCCGGCAGCGAGGCAAAATCTATGCCGGCGGCCTTGATCATATCGCCGAGCTCACGGGTGGTAAGCACCGCGTCCACATTGGGGTTGCCGTCATTCTGCATTTCCGGGCGGGATATCTCAAACTTCTTCGCCGTACACGGCATTACCGAAACAACAAAGATCTTCTCCGGCGCCACCTTTATTTTGTCGGCGTAATATGATTTAAGAACCGCGCCGAACATCGTATGCGGTGATTTGCAGGTGGAGAGATGATCGAGCTGATCGGCGAAATTGTTTTCCGCAAATTTGATCCAGCCGGGCGAGCAGCTTGTTATCATCGGC
>CAZIQU010000032.1:0-4025 GCA_964541445.1 uncultured Lachnospiraceae bacterium
GGCAGTGGTGTCGGGGATATCGGAATACCATTTCCAGATACAGTCGCCGACGGTATCCATAGGGATGCCGCCCGCGTAAAGACACTGCGAAACAAAGTTGGTACAGTTGCCGCCGTAGGTATCGTAAACGGCCCAGACGGCGCTGTTGCGGACGACACCGGAGGAGCTGACCCAATTTTGCGCGTAGTCAACAGCTTTTTCACGGTTATAGGCGTTGAGTGCGTCGGTATAGGCATATTTGGCCGTGTCGGCGTTGTAGGCGGCCAGATCTTCATAATAGCCGGCGACATTGCGTGCGGCTCTGTCTGTGAGGCTTTGAGCAGCTTCAGCGACCATTTCTTTTTGCTGCTCGGCGGTATATTCTTTGCTCTCGTCGCCAAGCGCTTTGTATGCGCTTATCAGGCTGTCAAGAGTGCCGTCGGCACTGTGTGCGATGATCTTATAACCGTTTTCGGTGTCAGCCAGCGTAAAGGTCTGTTCGGCGTTGATCCAGTAAGAAGTACGGCCCTTTACATGGCTGTATTCTATGGCCTCATCAAGCGAAATGCTCACTGTGAGCGTGCCGTCCTCGGCGGCGCTGTCTGCGGTGAAGTGCAGGGCGCAGCTTGCCGTGGTGAAGCTGACCGGCGTCGGGCAGAGGCGGCGATAAGCGATAAGATATGTAAGCGCACCATTGTCGAGCGCCGCTGCTGTACTGCCGCCGGTGTCTGCGGTATCAAAATAGGCGGAAAGATCGGTCTCGGTAAGCGACCCCAGCGCCTGATAATAAGCGGTGAGGTAGTTTTTTATCAGCTCTTCGGCGCCTTTTTCGTTGAGACTGTCGCCCTTTACGTTAATATTTACCGTTACCGATTCCGGCTTGACGGCCGCGGTCTCTCCGCCCGTTTTCGGTATGAGCTTCAGCGCGGCTATTGCCGCCGCGGCCAGCAGTATCACCGCCGCCGTCAGCTGCACGGTGCGCAGGAATCTTTTTTTGTCTTTTACTTTTATTTTCATAAGCGCCTCTTTGCGGGTACTTCTATTCCGACATCAACAACTGCGTGCCTTTTTTAATAAAGCGGCGCGCCAAAAGGCAGCTGAGCAGAACGCTGAGCAGTGTTACCGCGGCCAGCAGCAGATAGGTGCTGATTCCGGCGGCGGAGGCTAAAAATGTAAGCCCGCCGATGACTATACATTCGGCGATGGAAACCAGCCAGCAAAATATCGAGTTCATGTTTTGTTTTACGGCCTTGGCCGGGTCTTCCCAGTCGAGCTTGGGCCGCGTCGCATCGATGAGCAGCCCCATAGGTATCATAGGCAGGCTCGCGATCGTGCCGCATACCGTGAGCAGCGCCGTATAGGCAAAGCTCCAGCGGCAGAATACGCCGAGTGGTACGGTGATAAAAAAGAACAGGAAAAAGTTCAGTATCAAAGCCGAAAGCCCGCGCCCGAACAGTTGATCGGCCGCTGTGGCCGGTATTACCTGATTGAGCCAAAAACCTTTGCCCTCACGCGAAAAAGTTGTTGAGGTGGTCGTGAATATGCCGGCGAAGAAAAGCACGAAGATCATGACGAAAACCCCGCCGATCGGACCGACCGAGGCGAGAGCCATGCGTATCATCTGCAGCTGTTCCGCTCCCATGGCGGCAAACGATACGACGAATACTATCGGCAGCAGCGGCACCACAAAAACCGTGTTCATGGCAAAGACAGGTGTGCGCAGCATTATACGGAAATCGTTTTTGAAAACGGCCATGGCTTTGTTGCCCTGTATGCTGTCGTGCGCAAGCATTTTTTTATCGTATTTTATTTTTTTACCGCCGCCGGCTCCCATACCGTTCATCAGTGCCGTGATGTAGACCTTGCGGCCGACGAATACGGCAAGTGCGAAGACCGCAGCGGAAAGCGCCGCGAAAGCCAGCAGATAGATAAGCCCGCTTACCGCCGCCGCGTTTTCCAGCGAACGGGCAAAAAGCAAGGCAGGCGGATAAGAGCTGCTTATGCGCTCAAAAAGCGAGAGCTTGCCGCTGAGAAAGCCGCTCACATCGTCGCCGGCGCTGTAAGCAAACCTGTTTGTGAAAAACGTAAAGCCCAACATCAGCGCCATGAAAATGTACATAAAGGCGGTCTGTACCTTTTCGGGGTTGGCCTTCATGCCGGAGGCCCGCATCAGCAGCATCTCTATCACGGCGGCCGCCGAAAGCGGGATTACGGGCATAAGCAAAACAAGCACCAGCGCATACAGCCAGAAAAGCAGACCGGCACCGGTGAAGGCGGCATATTTGATCAGTATCGGCAGAATGAGCGGCAGTACGAATACATACTCGTAAACGATGCAGCATATCAGCTTGGAGGCCACGATATTTTCGCTCTTTATCGGCAGAACCATGAGCATTTCCAGATCCTTGGCGGCGAAAAACGTGGAGAAGCAGTACATCAGGCCGAAGAAGAACGTCATCAGGCAGGTGCCCACCGCGCCGATAGCCAGCAGTGCGCCGGCCTCACCGACCGCTGCCAGCACGGACAGGATGGAGTCGATGACGGCGAAAAATAAAATATATGAGGGAATGAGCATGACGATGATGAAGCCGAAAAGCAGCAGCTTGCGCAGCTTGATTTTATCGTGTTTAATATTGTATGAGAGCTCACTCAGCCCCAGCATGCATTTCAGCTGCACGCCCAGCAGTGATAGTAATTTATTATTCATTTGTCAGCTCCAGGAATATATCCTCAAGCGAACCGGCACCGCCCTCGGCGCGGCGCAGATCCTCGAGAGAGCCCATAGCAATGAGGCGCCCCTGTTTAATGATAGCCACGCGGTCGCAAAACTTTTCCGCTACGTCCAGCACATGAGTGGAAAAGAAGATAGTGCGCCCTTCGGCGCTCATCTGCCGCATTATCTCCTTGAGGTTAAAGGCGCTCTTCGGGTCGAGTCCGACCATCGGTTCATCGAGTATCAAAACCCGCGGGTCGGTGACAAGCGCGCCCATAAGCACTATTTTTTGCTGCATGCCGTGAGAATAGCCGGATATCGGGCTGTAAAGGGCATCGCTCATTTCAAACAGCGGCGCGTAGCGCTCGATGCTCATTTGGCGGGCCTCTGCGCTTATGCCGTACATATCGGCCATGAAATTGATATACTCTATGCCCTTAAGCCGGCGCTGCACATCGGGGTTATCGGGGACATAAGCCATCTTGTTTTTGGCGCCCAGCATATCATCATCGAGATCTGTGCCGTCGATGACGATACGGCCGGCATCCTTTTTAAGTATACCGGTGATCATTTTTATGGTAGTGGTCTTGCCGGCGCCGTTAGGCCCCAGAAATCCGAAGATCTCGCCGCTGTTCACCTCGAAGGATACATCATCAACGGCTTTTTTGCCGCTGCCGGAATAAGTTTTTGACAGATTGGAAACGCTCAGCATTTTTTTTCTCCTTAATGTTTTTCTATCGGTATTACTATTTTTACTTCCACACGGTCGTCGTAGCGCACTTCATCGTATTTGGCGCCGACGCCGGTCTTGAGTATGGTATCGTAGGCCTGCTTTATCGTATTTGTATATATGCGGTAATTGAAGCTGTTTTTGACAGTGTCGCGGCTGTTGGTCATCAAAACTTCGCTTTTAAGCTTTTCCACAAGCTCCTCAGCCTGTTTAACATTCAGCCCGCGCTTATATACGGTCTCGGCGGCCTTTAAGCGCATATCTGTGTCGGGTATGGCCAGCAGCACGCGGGCGTGTCTTTCCGTGAGACGGTAATCGAGTACGGCCTTTATCACATCATCGCCCAGCTTCAAAAGACGCAGCTTATTGGCTACCGTCGACTGATTTTTGCCTATTCTGTCGGCCAGCTGCTGCTGTGTAAGACCGAAGCTGTCGATCAGCTGACGGTAGGCAAGGGCTTCTTCGATATAATTGATGTCTTCGCGCTGGATATTCTCAATAAGGCTCATCAGCTCGTAATCCTCGCCTTCGCCGCGTATCAGTACGCACGGCACCGCCGAGAGCCCCGCCAGTGACGCCGCCCGCAGACGGCGTTCGCCGGAA
>CAZIQU010000032.1:4035-10241 GCA_964541445.1 uncultured Lachnospiraceae bacterium
TTTATAGCGGCCGTCCTCACCCTCGCGCACGGTCAGCGGCTGAATTATGCCCACCGCTTTTATTGAGGCGGCCAGCTCGGCCAGCGCCGCTTTGTCGAAATGCTTGCGCGGCTGGTTCTTATTGGCGTCTATATCGCTTATTTGTACTACTTTGAGTTCTTTTGCCATTCTTGCCATATTATTTGCTCCCTTGCTTTATTGCTGTTTCCTTTTGGAAAGTTCTACCATCAGTACATTTATATCAGCGGGTGAAACGCCCGATATACGGCTTGCCTGCCCCAGATTGGCGGGGCGCAGCTTGTCGAGCTTCTGGCGGGCTTCCAGCCGCAGATTTTTCATGCTCGCGTAATCCGTCTGCGGCGGTATGACCTTGGCCTCCATGCGTCGGAAGCGGTCTATTTGCGCCTGCTGTTTTATTATATAGTCTTCGTATTTTATCTGCAGCTCTGCCTGCTGCGTCACATCGGGCGGCAGCTCCGGGCGCTCGGGGTCGGCGTCAGCCAGTGATGCGTAGCTCAGCTGCGGTCTTTTCAGCAGCATATAGAGGCTTTCCGCCTCGGTAAGCGCCGCAGTGCCCGCGGCATCGGTGACAGAGTCGGCGAGTGCCCCCGGCAACAGCTTCACGCTCTTCAGCCGTTTTTTTTCGGCGCTGATCTGTTCCTGTTTGCGCAGAAGCTTTTCGTAGCGCTCGTCGCCGATCAACCCGAACTTATGCCCGAGCGGCATCAAGCGCAGGTCGGCGTTGTCCTGCCTGAGCGTGAGGCGGTATTCCACGCGCGAGGTCATAATACGGTAAGGCTCGCTCGTGCCCTTGGTGACAATATCGTCGATAAGTACGCCGATATAGCTGCTGGCGCGGTCAAGAATGAGATATTCGCCGCCGCTGACATACTGGGCGGCGTTGATGCCGGCTACAATGCCCTGCGCGGCGGCTTCTTCATAACCGCTGGTGCCGTTTATCTGCCCGGCGGTGAAAAGACCGCGTATCAGCTTGGTCTCCAGTGAGGCGTTTATCTGCTGCGGATCGATGGCGTCATATTCGATGGCATAGGCGCTGCGCATGACTTCGGCGTGCTCAAGCCCGTGTACCGTATGGATAAAGGCCGCCTGCACGTCTTCGGGCAGTGACGAGCTGAGACCCTGCAGATACATTTCATCGGTGCCTTCGCCTTCCGGCTCAATGAAAAGCTGGTGACGTTCTTTTTCGGCGAAACGCACTACTTTATCCTCAATACTGGGGCAATAGCGCGGCCCTACGCCGTGTATCTGCCCGGAAAACAGCGGTGAGCGGCTCAGGTTGGCGCGAATCAGCTCGTGAGTTTTTTCATTGGTATAGGCAAGATAACAGGGAACATTTTTGGCGCCGCGGATGTTGTCGCCAAAGGAAAACGCCTCCGGATCGTTTTCGCCGTACTGCGGTGACATCACGGAAAAATCAATACTGCGCTTATTTATTCGCGGCGGTGTGCCGGTCTTTAACCTAATGATCGTAAAGCCGAGTTCGGCGAGGCTGTCGCTCAAATACATGGCGGCGCGTGTGCCGTTGGGCCCGCCGGATTCGCTCGACTCGCCGATGATGATGCGGCCTTTGAGATATACCCCGGTAGCCAGCACCACCGCTTTAGCGTGGTAAATGCCGCCGGTAAAGGTCTCAACGCCGCCGATAACGCCGTCGTTGACGATTAGCGCGGCCACCTGCTGCTGCACCAGCCACAGATTAGGCGTGCGTTCTATTACCTGTTTCATGCGTTCATGATAAGCCTGTTTGTCGGCCTGAGCCCTCAGCGAATGTACCGCCGGACCCTTGGAGGTGTTGAGCGTCTTTATTTGCAGGTAGGTTTCGTCGATGGCTTTGCCCATCTCGCCGCCGAGCGCGTCGATCTCGCGCACCAAATGCCCTTTGCCGGTGCCGCCTATGGAGGGGTTGCACGGCATCATGGCCAGCGCTTCTAAATTAAGCGTTGCCAGCATGGTCTTAAGGCCTTTGCGCGCTGCGGCTAATGCGGCCTCACAGCCGGCGTGCCCCGCGCCGACAACGATGACATCGAAGTCACCGGCGTCGTACTTTATTTTTATATCATGCATGATCGGCTACTTTCCCAAACAGAAATTTTTAAATATTTCATCCACTATATCTTCATCGGCGGTTTCTCCGGTGATCGCGCCCAGAGATTCCCAGGCGTCTTTTATGTCTATCTGTACCATATCGACCGGCAGCCCGTTATCTATGGAGGAAATTGCGCTTTCCACGGCAAGCAAGGCGCTGTCGATCAGCTTTTTATGGCGGGCATTTACCAAAATCCGCCCGGCTGCTGTATCCTGCGCGTCGGAACAGACAAAATCACGCAGAGTATTTACAGCTTCTTCCAGGCCGTCTCCCGTTTTTGCCGATACCTTTATCACCGGGCAGTTTTCGCCGGAAACGAAAGCTGCCGCCGCGGCACCGATACCCAGATCGCTTTTATTGAGCAGTACGGCTTTGGCCTTGGTGCTCACAGCCGCGCGTATGCGTTCGTCATCGCTGTCGGGCGGGAGTGAACCGTCCAACACGAAAAGCACAAATTCGGCCTCTTCTACAGCGGCCAGCGAACGGCCGATACCGATGGCCTCTACCGTATCGCTGCTTTCGCGTATGCCGGCGGTATCCATCAGCCGGACAGGCACGCCGCCGATATTGATAAGCTCATCGACAACATCACGGGTGGTACCGGCAATATCGGTCACTATGGCCCGGTCTTTGCCGCTGAGCTTGTTGAGCAGTAAGCTTTTGCCGACATTCGGCTTGCCGACTATGGCTGTCTTCAGCCCGTCGCGCATGATCGCGCCGCGGGCATAACCGGCGGCCAGCTTTTCGATGTCGCTTTTTATCAGCTCAAGCCGGCTGCGCAGTTCGGCATCGGTCACTTCCGGTACATCATATTCGGGGTACTGTATGGTGACCTCCAAGGCTGCCAGCAGCGCAAGTATGCTTTGCTTTATGGCGTTTATCGCTTCGGAAAGCGCCCCCGATATCTGCATGGCGGCTATTTTGGCAAAAGAACTTGTCTTGGCGGTGATGATATCGCTTACCGCCTCGGCCTGAGAAAGGTCGATGCGGCCGTTGAGAAAAGCGCGTTTGCTGAACTCGCCCGGTTCCGCCGCGCGCACGCCGTTTTTCAGCAGCAGCTCGAGTACGCTTTCCGCTGCCGCATAACCGCCGTGGCAGTTTATTTCCGCGGTATCCTCGGCGGTATAGGTATGCGGCGCTTTCATCTTTGAAACAAGCACCTCGTCGAGCACGCCGCCGCATTCATCTTTAATATGGCCGTAGCGTATGCTGTTATTGGCTTGAGCGGCAAAGCTCTGTCCGTCGGGGCGGGCAAATATTTTATCAACTGTTTCGTGCGCCCGGCTGCCGCTTACTCTTATTATGGCAATGCCGCCATACCCGGCCGGAGTGGCCACGGCGGCGATAGTATCTTCGGTATCGTATATCATATGTACATTTTAACAAAACGGCCGCGTTAATTAAATAAAAATAACGTTAAAACTGTTGCATAAGCGCGGAATGTATGTATAATGAATATATGAACATATGAATAATAGTTCATATGAAATTAAATATGCTGTACGGTGAGGTAAAAAATGCTGAAAGACGAATATACTCTGCAAAAGACAGCGATGTTTTTTTCCATGCTGGGGGACAGCGGCCGCATTCGCATTATCGACGCGCTTTTGGAAAACGGCGAGATGTGCGTATCGCATTTGGCGGCGGCCGTGGGCGCCAGTCAGTCGGGGGTATCACATCAGCTGCGCATTTTAAAAGATAACGATATAGTAAATTACCGCCGTGACGGTAAAAATATACTGTATGCGCTTGACGACGAGCATGTGCAGGAAGTTTTGGCGACCGGCATAAAGCATATAGAGCATAAGACGAGAGGACATGAACAATAATGACAGATGAAGCTTTGGATACGCGCCGTATCGAGCATGACGCGGCGAATAAAAACTGTATGTGTGAGAACTGCGTGCGCGCGCGCCGTGCCCATGAGGACGGCTGTGCGAGCTGTGCGCGGGAAAGCGGCGATGGCGCCGGAGAGAGAAGCGCGGCCGGATTTTTAAAAGAGAATGCCGAGGTGCTTTTGGGCGCGGTTTTGTACGCCGCAGCCTTTTTAAGCCCCGCCCCGTGGAAAACATATCTACTATTGGCGGCCTATGCTTCGGTCGCCGCGCGGGTCGTTTTTGAGGCGCTGCGAAGCCTCTTTAAAGGCAAATGCTTCAGTGAGACCATGCTCATGACGGCGGCAACGGCGGGCGCATTGGCTTTGGGCGATTACGGTGAGGCCGTGGCGGTGATGCTGCTTTACCGCATAGGCGAAGCGCTCAGTGATTGCGCCGCCGATCGCAGCGTTGATTCGATAAGGTCGCTCCTGGCTCTCGAGAGCCCTTATGCCGAAGTGATAAGAAACGCAGAGAGGCTCAAAATACGCTGTGAGGATATAATACCGGGCGACACCGTGGCCGTGCGCCCCGGCGGTCAGTTTCCCGCCGACGGAGTGCTGAGCAGTGAGTACGCTTATGTCGATACCAAGTCGGTAACGGGCGAACCGGGCGAAAAATTCATAAAAGCAGGTGAGCCTGTATACGCCGGCTTTATCGCCGGCAGCACGCCGGCGGAATATAAGGCCGAGGCGGCTTATAAGGACAGCATGCTGGCCAAGATGATAAAGCTGACCGGGCAGGCTTCGCAGAACAAAGCCAAGGCGGAAAAGTTTATCACCAAGTTTTCCAAATGGTATACGCCGACCATTGTTGTCATCGCGGCGCTTATTGCCGTGGTACCGTGGGCTTTTGGCTTTACCGAATTCACGGTTTCGCTCAGACGCGCCTTAATCATGCTGGTGATAAGCTGCCCGTGCGCTTTGGTAATCTCGGTACCGCTGTGCTCGTTTGCCGGTATCGGCGCCGCATCGCGCCGCGGCGTGCTTATTAAAGGCGCCGATTATCTGGAAACGCTCTCGCAGGCGAAAACAGCGGTTTTTGACAAGACCGGTACGCTTACCGAAGGCCGACCCGCAGTGACGGCGACCGAGTGCAAAACGGATATAAAGCTTTTTAAAGAATATATGCTGGCGGCCGAGAGCCGCTCCGACCATCCGCTGGCCCGCGCCATAACAGCATCGCTGCGAAAAGAGGGTATAGAAGCCGATGACGGCCGTTGTGAGGACTGCCGCGAAATACCCGGCAAAGGTGTGAGCCTGACATATAAGGGCGCGGCTGTTATCGCCGGCAGCGCTGCCTTCACGGGCAGCGTACCCGCTGATATCGCTGCTGCCTGCGTGTACCTGAGCATTGACGGAGTACCCGCCGGGTATGTGGCGTTGAGCGATCCGCTGAAAAGCGGGACCGCCGCCGCTCTGGCCGAGATGAAAAGACTGGGGATAAAAAAGACCGTTATGCTTACCGGCGACAACAGAAGGAGCGCCGAGGACATCGCACGGCGCGCCGGTATCGATGAGGTGGCGGCCGAGCTTCTGCCGGATATGAAGGTTGCCGAAATGAGTAAGGTGAAGCAGGGTGTTACGCTGTATGTCGGTGACGGTATCAATGATGCGCCGGTCATCGCCGCCAGCGATGTCGGTATGGCCATGGGCGCTTTGGGCAGCGACGCTGCGATTGAGGCTGCCGATGTGGTTATTATGTCGGACGATATCGGCGGCGTGAGCGACGCTCTCAGAGTAGCTGTTTTTTCACACCGACTGATGACAGAAAATATAGTATTCGTCATAGCCGTAAAAACTATCGTTATGGTGCTCGGCGCTCTGGGACTGGCCGGCATGCCGTTGGCTATTTTTGCCGATGTGGGCGCGACGCTGATCGCGACGCTGAATTCCGTACGGGTGCTGGGGCTGAAGGATAAGGAATAGCACGTCGTCGTCGCAGCGCGTTCGGCCTTGGCGCGCACGTCGCTGTCACGGCGCGCTTTAGCGCACGGCATTGTAAATGCCGTGCTTGTGCGCTTGCCGGACACCTCCTTTTCACCGAAACCGTAGTGCCGCGGTTTCGGTGAGACTGTCTTATGCCGCACTATGTTCTGCAATAGTATAACATCGCGGGCAGGGCGCTTGTTTGCCTCACGGCTGCTCCTCTTCAGCCGAAATGAAGGGCCGCGTCGTCGCAATGTGCTCAACTCGTTGAATGCCTCCCTGCGGGAGGCATTGTTG
>CAZIQU010000033.1:0-10202 GCA_964541445.1 uncultured Lachnospiraceae bacterium
GTGCCGCTGCTGTCAACACAAATACCGGTGTCCCGTATGCAGGTGAGAGTAACGGCAAATATTTGCTCCCAGTCATCGGCGCGTCTCGCCTTCAGCTCGCGCGAAACCTCGCATATGCTTTGCCAATAAAAATCAGCTTTTTGCTCCGCCCAGCCGGGATTAGCGGAGTAATAAGGTTCTTCGTACTTCTTTTGTACCTTGTCTACAATATTTCCCTTTGCGTCCACCAGCATAGCGCGGGCACTCTGCGTGCCCATGTCAAATGTCAAAACCAGAGGCTGCGGCATGGTATCCCTCCATATTGCAAAAATTATTTAATATCGGTTGTTGCTATCACATTTATTTCGCTGCCGAAAATATGCGGCAGGACGATATCGCCGCAATGAAGCTTTTTGTCGACGGTTACCTTATTCAGCAGGCCCATTGCCTCAAAGAGCCTGTCCTTGGGTATATCGCCGTCGGTGCGTACCGGCAGCATCGGGAAATCGGCGAATGAAGTTCGCACACAAGTCGTGAGGCTTCTTGCCGGCGCGGTAAGCTCCGATACGGCAAATTTTTCACCCCGTTTGCATTCATTGCCGGTAACTGTAATTTTACCCTTTTCATCGGTGATTTGCAAATTACATCCGTTTGGGCAGACTATACATACGAGTTCTTTCATCATATTTGACTCCCTGTCAATGTGAAGCTTAAGTTTTCGGCAGCCGAATCACCGGCGGGCACAGAAAATTCCGTACGCAGCATTTCCGGCGGCCTCATTTTGCGATACTTCTTGCTGAAAATAATTTTTCCGCCGTATTTGACCGCAAGCTCCATGTCGGCACATTCATTCTTTACCCGAAAATAAAACACTTGTTTTTCGTCTGAATGTACGTTCGCCGCCGCTGACTGTGGTACTACATACGCGATATTGTCGCCGCAAATGACCGGGATATTGCGCTCGGCGGCGCCGTGATCTGCAGCGAAAGCCGCGGCGGCCGCGCCGGCCTTTGCACCGGTCTCACTTACGTAATCCACCAGGTCGTTTACATGAAGGGCGTTTCCGCATATAAAAACTCCGGGTGTATCGGTCATGTAATTGCTGTCGCAGCGCGGCGCTTTTGTGTTGGGGTCAAAGCTTATACCCAGGCTTTCGGCCAGTTCGTTTTCCGGTATCAGGCCTACTGAGAGGATGAGTCCGTCGCATTCAAGCTTCTCTTCTGTACCCTCAATGACTGCCATTTTGTCGTCTACCGAGGCTATTTCCACACCGGTAAGCCGCTCACGGCCGAAAACTCTTGTTACTGTTTTGGATGTGTATAGGGGAATATCAAAGTCTTTCAGACACTGCATTATATTACGGGTAAGGCCGCTCGGCGTGCTTTTAGCCTCATAAACGCCTAAAACCTGCGCTCCCTCAAGGGTAAGCCTACGCGCCATTATAAGCCCTATATCGCCGGAGCCGAGTATCACACATTTTTTTACCGGCATATATCCGAGAATATTTACATAATACTGCGCGCTTCCGGCGGTAAAAATACCGGACGGCCGTGTGCCGTGTATGCCTATTTGTCTGGCTGTGCGTTCACGGCAGCCGGTAGAGAGCACCAATGTTTTAGTCTGCACGGTTTTAACGCCCTCAGCCGAGACAAGCTCCGCTGCGAAGGTGCCGTCAGACAGTGCGGTGAGCTTGCTCACGAAGGTCTGCAGCGAGATCTCGGCGGCAGTGGTATTTAATATTTTTATGTATTCTTCGGCGTATTCGGGCCCGGCCATTTTTCTGCCGAAACGTACCAGCCCGAATCCGTCATGTATGCATTGCTTCAATATGCCGCCGGGGCGAGCTTCGCGTTCGATCAGCAGAGTGACTGCGCCGTTTTCGGCGGCTGCCGCGGCGGCTGCCAGCCCTGCCGGACCGGCGCCGATAACCAAGGTGTCGTAAGAATCATATTTCATCGGCGGAACCCTCCTTTGTCGGGCGGTAAAGCAAATTGCTGCCGATACCGCTTTTATTGATTTCGCTGAGCTTTTTCTGTTTTTCGGCGGCGATCATTTCAGCCACAAGCGGCCCGCAGAAACCGCTTTGGCAGCGGCCCATACCGGGGCGCACGCGCCGTTTTATACCGTCAAGCGTATCGCAGGGCACGCTGCGGCGCATAGCGTCGAGTATCTCGCCCTTGCTTATTTCCTCACATCGGCAGATTATTATACCGTAGTCGGGCTTGCTCCTGATAAGCCGGTCGCGCTCGTCCTTCGGCATGTCGCGTGTGCAGGGAATCGGTATTCTTTCCGGATCGAAATCGGGATTATCATTTATGCATTGAGTTAAAGACAGTATAGCCTCGGCCATTTCGGCCAGATCGACACCTATGGCGGGGGCTGCGGTAAGCCCCGGCGATTGGATTCCGGCGGCATGGATCAGATTGCTCACGGTCTTGCCGCGGCAGATAATGAAATCCTCTTCGTAGGAAGCCGCTCTAACACCGGAAAAATAGGTGATGATGTCACCTCTGCCGATATCGGGTATGGCATTTTGCTGCTTTTTTAATATGGCGTCGGCGCGTTTTCTGTCGGTGGAAAAATCATCTTTTCTATATATTTCTTCTGCATCGGGGCCGATAAGCACATTGCCGTCAACTGTACGCATGACACCGCCGCCCTTACTGTGCCCCTGCAGGAGAGTTTTTGTGTTTATACTGCTCACGGCGCTGTTTACTTTATATGCCGATTTCTTATCCAGAATAAGATCTGTCCCTTTGCGCGGATGAATAGAAAAGAAACGGTCGTGCGCCATCGCGGCCACTTCTTCGGAAAATACTCCGGCGGCATTTATCACTACCCGCGGCCGCACCGTGCCGCGGTTGGTGACTACGCTTTCGATAATTCCGTCTTTTGTTTCCATCGACAGCGCCTCAGTGTCGAGACTGATTTTTACACCGTTATCAGCGGCGTTTTCCGCCAAGGCGACGGTAAGCTCATACGGACTCACTATACCGCCGGTGGGGAAGAATATCGCAAAGCGTACATCGGCGGAAAAGTGGGGCTCAGCCCTGCGCAGCTCCGCCGCGTTAAGAAAACGGCACGGTACGCCCAGCAGCCGCCAGCGCAGCATGGCTATCGGCATAATCAGCCGCAGCCAGTTCTGTGTAAAGCCTACCGTCTGACCGCTGCGTACAAATTTGACATGCAGCTCTCGGCAAAGCTTGTCATACATGGCATTTCCGCGCAGGTTATAGCTGCGTTTCACCTGGCCGCGTTTCAGGTCTATTCCCGGATGTACGGCGCCGTCGTTGCGGGAGGAAGCATGCATGGCTACATCATGCTCTTTATCTATCAGCAGTATCTTCAGCCGGCGGCGGGAAAGCTCTCTGGCGGCTGCGCAGCCGATAACGCCGGAACCGATTATCAGCACATCGGGGCAGAAGCCGTCAAGTGTCGAATCTTTGAGCTGTACATGTCGGTTTTTCTGATCCGCCGCTGCGGTATAAACGATATCGTTTACTACATAGCGTTTTCTCCTTTTGTCAGTGCAGAGATAACCGGCCTGTACGATCTCATCCCAGTCGTCTGATTCTCCGTGCAAAATGACACAGTCTTTCTCTGCGGTAACGGAAAACTTGCCGTCGAACTGCCGCTGTAGTTTTTTTCGGAGTTTTTTCAACGATGCCAAAGCGAATACTTCTTTACGGATTATTTAGTCGGTCAAATGACCGACTCTGTTGAAATTATAGCACTGTTATTATATAATGTCAAATATGTTCGGAATCTCGGCGAACAAACTGCAGATAACGAAAAGAGGTCTTTTATATGGCAGCTCCGCTCAATACAAACATCAAAAAAATCATACTCGATACTACTTACGGTCTGCTTGAAAGCAGTTCGTTTGCTGCTCTTTCTCTCGGTAGAATCGCCGAAAGCTGCGGTATCAGCAAGGGCACTCTTTATTATTATTACAAAACCAAAGAGGACCTGATATTTGATCTGGCATGCGTATATCTTGACGAGCTTCACGGAAAGCTCATTGCCTGGGCTGACGACACGAATAAAGATACATCGCTGCCGCGTTTGGTAAATTATGTGCTGGAATACGGTATATTCAACGAGGCCGGCGCGATGCGGCTTTATCTTATCGGCGCGGCGGTATCCGGCTATGAGAGTGTCAGAAAGAAGCTTACGGAAAAATACCGCTATTTTAAAGACACCTTGGCGGAACGGCTCAGAGAAAGAGGTAAAGGGGAGGACAGTGCTTATGCCGCGTGGCTGCTTTTGGTTTTGATGGATGGGCTTTTGGTACAAAGTCAGTTGGGAAATGATGATTTGGACGTCAATGCCTTCATTAAAAAAACTGTTTCCGTACTCAGTGCAAAAGTATAGATGATTTTGCGATGCAACCGACATGTTGTGTGATATTATATTATGAAAAACGGGGGAAAAAATGAAGGCCGTAATAACAGTAGTAGGAAAAGACCGTGTAGGTATTATCTATAAAGTTTCTAAGGTTTTATATGAATTGGGCATAAATATTGACGATATCAGTCAGACAGTCATGCAGGACTATTTTACTATGATGATGCTCGTTTCCGCTGCGGAGGAAATAAATATCACCGCGGTGAACGAAGCTTTCGGCGAATTGAAGCAGGACGGATTGACTATACATGTGCAAAAGACCGATATTTTCGATGCCATGCATAAAATATGAGGTAAAACATGGCAATTTATAATAACGATATTTGGGAAACCATTGAGATGCTCGACAAGGAGAAGCTCGATATCCGCACCATAACCATGGGTATCTCTCTGCTTGATTGTTTCGGCGGCGGTATAGACGCTGCCTGCGATGCAGTATATGATAAGATCACCCGCTACGCCGAAAAACTGGTAAAGACAGGGGAATATATCGAAGCGGAATATGCCGTACCGATCATCAATAAACGCATTTCGGTAACTCCCGCGGCGCTTTCCGGCTTTAAAAGTAAAGATGATTATATGCTTTTAGCCGCATCTCTCGACAGGGCGGCGCATGCTACGGGCGTGAATTTTATCGGCGGATTTTCTGCTTTGGTGCAAAAAGCGATGACCGAAGCGGATAGAGCATTGATGGAGACCGTGCCGTACGCGCTTGCTTCTACCCAACGGCTTTGTTCCAGCATCAATATCGCCAGCACAAAATGCGGCATTAATTTTGACGCTGTAAAGCTATTGGGCGAGATAATACGGCAGACGGCTTACGAAACGCGGGAGCAGGACAGCATCGGCTGCGCTAAATTTGTAGCATTTGCCAATGCCGTAGACGATAATCCGTTTATGGCCGGGGCTTTTCACGGCGTGAGCGAAGGCGAAGCCGTCATAAATGTCGGTGTGAGCGGCCCCGGTACGATAAAAGCCGCCATCGAAAAGCTGGAAAATGCCAGCATAGATGAAATATGTGAAACAATCAAACGCACCGCTTTTAAAATAACCCGTGCCGGTATGCTGGTGGGCTCCGAAGCCGCAAAAAGACTGGGCGTGCCCTTCGGTATACTCGACCTTTCTCTGGCGCCTACTCCCGAAATAGGCGACAGCGTCGCGTATATTTTAGAAGAGATGGGTCTTGAGAAATGCGGCACCCACGGTACTACCGCCGCTTTGGCAATGCTCACGGACGCAGTGAAAAAGGGCGGAATAATGGCGTCATCGCATGTAGGTGGCTTGAGCGGTGCTTTTATACCCGTAAGCGAAGATGCCGGAATGATAGACGCCGTACAGTGCGGCGCGCTCTCTTTCGATAAGCTCGAGGCTATGACCAGCGTCTGCTCTGTCGGGCTCGATATGATAGCGATACCGGGCGATACGCCGGCCTCTACCATAAGCGCCATGATCGCCGACGAGGCGGCCATAGGTATGGTCAACAACAAGACGACAGCCGTACGAGTCATTCCCGTATACGGCAAGAAGGTCGGCGACAGCGCCGAGTTCGGCGGGTTGCTGGGCATGGCGCCGATAATGCCGGTAAATAGTTATTCCAGCGAGAAATTCATCGGCCGCGGCGGCCGCGGGCAGGCGCCGGTACATTCTTTTAAAAACTGACTGATGCCTGCTTATGGCATATCTTCAGTACGGAGGGTGAAGCAGCGATGAAGGTGAAACTGACCGTAATAAAAAGCGATTGCCGCTGCGGATATTGCCGCGTCGGCGATGTATATATCGTTGAAGATCTATGCCCGCCTGTATGCAGTGAGCTGTGGCATTGCGCCTATCCGTTTGTATATGCTCTGCGTAACGGCGCCGTCCTTGATTACGGTAATACAAAATCCGGGCAGTTTGATGTAAAATGCCCCGACGAGGGCAGGGTGACGCTGCACGGAGAGCTGTTTGACTCTGTGTGACAGCTGATAGGTAATTGTGGCCTCTGCTGACAGGTTTTGCCCTTAACAAGATTAACAAAGCCGTCGGAATATATTCCGGCGGCAGTTTTATTAAAGTATATATAAATGTGTTATCAATACTCTCATGTCTTATACGGCGTTTTTATTGAAACGGGGCCTGATTATATGTAGCCTTGATAAGCCGTATTGATCGAATGTACATAAATATTACAAACGGAACAAATGCCATAAGCGACCAGTTGGCACCGGTAAAAAGTATAAAATCGTATATGCCGTGCAGAATGACCGGAGCGATGATGCTCATCGGCGCATATAACGATCTGCGGTTGGGGAACGCTTTGCCGAGAGCCATGAAGTAGCCCATAACTATGGCAAACATAGTATGTGCGGGTACTGCGGTAACGGCGCGCACTAAGGCGGTGCCTAATCCGTAGCTGCTCACATACAGCACATTTTCCAATGTGGCGAAGCCCAAAGAAACCATGGAACAGTAGATGATGCCGTCGTAAAGTTCATCGAAGGATCGGCGTCTGTACGCGAACAGTTTTACGCCCAGATATTTTACGCCTTCTTCCACAAGTGCTACGCCGATAAAGGCTGAGAAAAAGAGCGAAATGTAATTAGTCGGTTCTCCGAAAAGAGAAGTATACAGCTGTTCCAGCAGTATTGCCGGTAAAGTGGTAACAATGCCGACGACAAAAAGCAATATCAGCAGGCCTATCGGTTCCTTTTGATAACGGTCGAATCTTAAAATAAGAAACAGAATTACAACGCTTGGAGCGAGAGCGGCAATATAATTAATGGTCATACCGGTTATTTTTACTCCTTTTCGACTATTTTAGCATAAGGAGAGTAGTATTGCAATAATGCTTTTTTTTTGATAAACTTAATAAATACCTTATGTATATAAAACTGTAAAAGCCGGACAAGCAAATGCTTTTTTCTTCATTGATATTTCTTTGGGTCTTTCTGCCGTTAACGATCATCGCCATGTTGGCGGCCGGCGGAAAGTACGCCAACTATGTGCTGTTGGCTGCCAGCCTTATTTTTTATGCCTGGGGCGAACCGGTATATATTTTGCTTATGCTTTTTTCAATTGTCTTCAACTGGGCCTGCGGCCTGGCGATAGACCGCCGTGAAAGCGCTAAAGCAAAAAAAAGGCTCCTGACGTTTGCTGTCTGCATAAATCTTCTTTTGCTCGGCTATTTCAAATATTTCGGTATGCTTGCTTCTCTGTTTGCTTCGCTTTTTTCCGCCGCCCCGAATATCGGCACAGCGGCTCTGCCGATAGGCATTTCGTTCTTTACGTTTCAGGCCATGAGCTATGTTATCGACGTTTATCGGGGGGAATGCCGTGCGGAAAAGAATCTTGCCAATGTGGCGCTCTACGTTTCTTTTTTTCCGCAGCTTATCGCCGGTCCCATAGTAAAATACAAGGATATTTCGGAGCAGCTGCGCAGCCGTGAAGTGACTTCCGACGGATTTACCGCCGGTATAAGGCGTTTTGTTTACGGCCTTGCTAAGAAAGTATTGATAGCCCATGTTTTGGCGCAGAGTGTAGACAGTATCTACGCTTTGGAACTGGCCGATATGACCGGTACTATGGCATGGGCGGCGGCGATCATGTATGCTTTTCAGATATATTACGATTTTTCCGGCTATTCCGATATGGCTATCGGTCTGGCTGCCATGTGCGGGTTTAAACTGAAAGAAAATTTCAATTATCCCTATATTGCCTGCAGTGTACGTGATTTTTGGCGCCGCTGGCACATTTCCCTTTCCGAATGGTTTCGTGATTATCTCTACATTCCGTTGGGCGGCAGCCGCCGCGGAAAGGCGCGTACGGCAGTAAATCTTCTTATAGTTTTCGCGCTTACCGGTCTGTGGCACGGCGCCGGTATAAATTTTATTCTCTGGGGATTATGGCACGGCCTCTTCATGATAATCGAAAGGCTCGGCTGGGAAAAAATTTTAAAAAAAGTCAAATTCCTCGGTTGGCTGTATACAATGGCGGTGGTCGGCTTCGGCTGGGTCATCTTCAGGGTTGAAAACCTGAATAAGGCTTTCGGCTGTATACGCATCATGCTTTCGCCGCTTTCGCACCGGCTTTCTTCGGTGTTTACCGCGCAGCTGATCGATGATAAAACCATTTTCGCTTTGACCGCGGCGGTATTATGCTGTGGTATAATGCAGCTGCTCTTAAAAAAAGAACGGATACGCGAAGCGGTGGAAAAGATGAAGTTTTCATCGGCGGAGGCTGTTTTCTGCTTCATCCTTTTGGTACTATGTATCTTGAGTCTGGCAGCCAATACGTACAATCCGTTTATATATTACAGGTTCTGATATGGCAGATAAAAAGATCGGCAAGAACAAAAAAATAATATGGGCAGCGCTGTTTGTATTGGCAGTTTTTCTGCCGCATGTTTTCTGGGCGATATTCTGCAGGTATGCTGACAGTACAAATTACGAAAAGCGTGAGCCGGCTGCCATGCCGGTCATCGGGGAAACGGACTATTCTGAGTTTTCAACGGCAATAGAGGCGCATTATAATGATAACCTCCCTTTCCGCAACGAGCTTATCAAGCTTAACAACCTGATAAGCTATAAGTTATTTTCCCGTTCCGAATCGGAAAATGTCGTAATCGGTAAGGATGACTGGCTTTTTTATGACAATGCCGATGACGGCGACCCCTTGGCGGATTATGAACGCACCGTGGTCTTTGAAGATGTGCAGCTGGAAAAAATAACGGCAAATCTCATGGAGCTGCAAAAGTATGCCGAGGAGAACAATGCGATTTTCATATTATTCATTGTCCCCAATAAAGAGAATGTTTACAGTGAATATCTGCCCGATTATGTTACGGTCAGGCGTGAGGGCCTTTCGCGGTGCGAACAGCTGACAGCCTATCTGGAGGCAAACACGAATATTAGAGTGATCTATCCTCTGGAGGAATTCAGGGCGCTGAAGGCGGAATATCCGCAATATCCGCTGTATTATAAGCACGATACGCACTGGACTAAATTCGGCGCTTATGCCGGTACGCGCATACTGCTGAGCGAATTGGGAATCACGATGCCCGACTTTAACGAAGTGGCAATATCTCGCTGTGATTATTCGGGTGCGGATTTGCTCGGCATGTTGAACCTCAGCGGATTGTATACCGATGAGGATTACAGCATTTCCGCCTATGGCGGGGCGGCGAGCGTAACGGCAAAGATGGACTTTAATACAGAATATATCATGAGTTCAGATGCCGCCGATGAACGGAAAATTTTTGTGATACGCGATTCGTTTGCGCTCAATATGGCTGAATACGTTTCTGCATATTTTGCCGAAACATATATGCCGCACCGCAGCGCATATTTTAAGCCGGAGATGCTGACGGATAAAAAACCAGATATAATAATAGTGGAGACGGCGGAAAGATACCTCTATCAGCTTTCCGGCGGATTTGATATCAACGGAAGCGATGACAGCGAAGCGGAAGAAACAAACGAGGAGAAGAAAAATTGACAGTTAAAGAAGAATTGATACACGGTTTTGAAAAAATATCGTCTGAACCTCTGCCGGAGGCGGCGGCAACAGTGAGCATATACCGGCATGTCAAAAGCGGCGCCCGCCTTTTGCATTTTGCCTGTGATGATGATAATAAGGTCTTTTGCGCGGCATTCCGTACGCCCAGCGAAAACAGCTGCGGTACGGCGCACATAATCGAGCACAGCGTTCTGGAGGGCTCAGCCAAGTATCCGCTGAAGGATCCTTTTGTGCATTTGATGAAAGGCTCACTCAATACTTTCCTTAATGCGATGACCTTTCCCGACAAGACCATCTATCCGGTAGCCAGCAAAAACGATACG
>CAZIQU010000034.1:0-5535 GCA_964541445.1 uncultured Lachnospiraceae bacterium
ATGAGAACATGCCCGGCTCATCGGCGGAGAGAACCACCAGCCCGGCGGTAACGCCCACCGCCGCAACGGTAAAGAAAGGATCGGCGGCGACATTCAGTCCGACATGCTTCATGGCGACGAAGCTGCGCACTCCGGCGACGCAGGCGCCGAAGGCTGATTCAAGGGCGGTTTTTTCGTTTGGCGCCCATTCCGCATAGATCTTATGCGGATACAGTGAAAGGTTTTCCAGTATTTCGGTGGACGGAGTGCCGGGGTAGGCGCTGGCAAAGCGGACGCCGGCATCGATAACTCCCCGCGCGATGGCTTCGTTGCCCGTAAGTAATTGTTTCATTTCTTTTCTTCCTGTTAAAAATCTATCTGCAGGGGTATTATAAGACCTGCGGATATGTTAAAATCATTATAAATTAATACCGCGCCGTTGACAACCGCAATATGGAAAAATCACCGGCAATGAAACGGAAAACAATGATTATCAAGATAATATTATGCGCAGTCGGCTCATATCTGCTGGGCTGTATCAATGCGGCCTATATATATTCAAAAAATGTGAAGCACACGGATATCCGCTCCTACGGCAGCGGCAACGCCGGCTCGACAAATGTATTGCGGGTCTTCGGCCTGTCTCCGGCGCTGTTGGTTTTTATCTGCGACCTGTGCAAGGGTATCGCGGCCATATTGCTCACAAAGCTTATTACCGGCGGCAATGTATACGGCTTTTACGCTGCGGCGCTGGCCGTTGTCTGCGGCCATAACTGGCCGGCCGTTCTCGCGTATCGCGGCGGCAAAGGCGTTGCCACCTCTGTGGGCGTGATACTGGCTCTCGATTATCGTGTGGCAGTAATTTGTCTGCTTATCGGCTTAACGGTGATATTTGCCACCCGTATGGTCTCCGCCGGTTCGGTCAGCGGCCTTTGTCTGACACCGATAGTGGGATTGCTGTTGAAATCTGCGGATTATGCGGTTATAATATTTCTATTGTTGGCTTTGTTATGTGTTTTTCAGCATCGCGGCAACCTCAAGAGAATCTTTGCCGGTACGGAAAATAAGCTGACCAAAAGAGCGGAAAAATAAAATGAAAGAAAAACAGCCTGATCTTTTCAGTGCGGAGTTTAATAACAGCTTGCGTACCAACGCGCCTTTGGCCGAGCGGGTAAGACCGGCTTCACTGGAGGAGTTTGTCGGCCAGGAGCATATAGCGGGCGAGGGCAAGCTTCTCAACAGAATGATCAAAGCCGATAAACTCAGCTCGGTGATATTCTTCGGTCCGCCGGGAAGCGGCAAAACTACTCTAGCCGAGATAATCGCCCAAACGACGCAAAGTGAGTTTCTTAAACTCAACGCCGTCACCAGCGGGGTAGGCGACATAAAGGAAGTCATAAAAAAAGCGGAAAGCAACCTCGCACTCTTTCGCAAACGCACTATTGTTTTTATAGATGAGATCCACCGTTTCAATAAATCTCAACAGGACGCACTTCTTCCCGCAGTGGAAAACGGCACCATTATCCTTATAGGCGCTACCACCGAAAACCCATATTTTGAGATCAACGCAGCGCTCGTCTCCCGCTCGACAGTGTTCGAGCTTTATAAGCTTACGCCTGAAAACATCAAAACGATAATCAAAAATGCGGTCGCCGACAAGTCCAAAGGCTTGGGTGAATTCAATATACGCGTAAGCGATGAGGCGCTCAACCATTGGGCCGATATCAGTGACGGTGACAGCCGTATTGCGTTAAACGCTTTGGAACTGGCGTTTTTGACGACACCGAAGAACAAAGAAAATATTACCTTGATAGATTTGGCAGCGGCTGAGGACTGCATACAGAAGAAAGTGGTTAAATACGATAAGAGCGGCGAAGGCCATTATGATACGATCAGCGCTTTTATCAAGAGCATGCGCGGCAGCGATCCCGATGCCGCCGTATATTGGTTGGCTAAGATGCTTTATGCCGGTGAAGACCCCAAATTTATTGCCAGGCGTATGGTCGTTTTCGCGTCCGAAGATATTTCCAATGCCGATCCCTACGCTTTGACTTTGGCTGTTTCCGCTTTCCGTGCGGTGGAAATAATCGGTCTGCCCGAATGCCGTATCAATCTGGCGCAGGCAGCCTGCTATTTAGCCTGCGCGCCGAAAGCCAACGGTACATATATGGCGTTGGCGGCGGCGGACGGCGATATACGTTCCAGCCCGACAGGTGAGGTGCCGATGCATCTGCGTAATGCCGTAACAAAAGCACGCGCAGACACGGGAGTGGGCAGGGGATATAAATATCCGCACGATTTTCCGCATCACTGGGTGAAGCAGCAGTATCTGCCCGACGGATTTGAAGATAAAAAATATTACCGTATCTCCGAGCAGGGATACGAAAAAACACTTAAAGAATACTTGGAAAAACTGAAAGGGGAAAAATAAGATGTCAGGACATTCAAAGTGGGCGAATATAAAGAGAAAAAAGGGTAAGGCGGACGAGGCCAAGGGCAAGATCTACACAAAAATGGCTAAATTTATTCAGATCGCGGCCAGAGACGGCGCTGATCCGAATACCAACTCAAAGCTAAAGGAAGCGGTCGCCAAAGCCAAGGCCAATAATATGCCCAACGATAATATTACGCGCGCGATAAAAAAAGGTGCCGGTGAAAACGGCGGAGCCAATTTTGAGACTGTATTTTATGAAGGCTACGGTGTCGGCGGGATCGCCGTTATGGTGGAAACACTGACCGATAACCGCAACCGTACAGCCGGAGATGTGCGTCACGCTTTTGATAAGTGCGGCGGCAATTTGGGCACGAATGGCTGCGTCAGCTTTATGTTTGACGAAAAGGGCGTTATTCTGCTGGATAAGGACGCCGGCAGCGAGGAGGAGCTCATGGATACCGCGCTTTCGGCCGGAGCGGAGGATTTCAACGCGACAGAGGACGGCTATGAGATAACGACCGAGCGCGCTGACTTTTTCAATATCTGCGATGCTTTCGACAGCCTCGGTATTCAGCCGGTCAGCGCTGAGATTACCCGTATCCCGCAGACCGAGACCGAGCTTAATGACCCTGAGCTGGTAGGTAAATTCAACAAGATGCTTGATATGTTTGACGATAACGACGATGTGCAGGAAGTTTACCACAACGCCATACTGCCGGACGATGACGAAGAATAAAATGGCGAATGGCACGGATTTTTATATCCGTCCCAGTGAAATGGCCGACGCCGCCGGTATATATGCGTTGAGGCATATGCCGGGCGTATTTGAAAATATCCTCGGTACGCCGGCGGAAAGCCTCTCTGCGGCCGAAAAATTTTTAGCCGGTTTGAACAACAGTATGTTTCAGTTCTCCGCAGTGATAAGATCTGCCGACGGAGAGGAAAAAGTAATCGGTACGGCCGGACTTCAGGTAGCTGCCAACCCACGCCGGCGTCACAGCGGTGAAATAGGTATAATGGTACATAAGGATTATCAGGAGCTCGGCGTCGGCAGCGCGCTGATGGCCGCCGTTATCGACATGGCAGATAATTGGCTCAAACTTGTTCGGGTTGAGCTGACTGTGTATGAGGATAATCCGCGCGCCATAGCTCTGTATGAAAAGTTCGGTTTTGAGCGGGAGGGTGTGAAACGCGCTTCGGCAAAAAAAAACGGCGCTTACGTGAACGAGATCGTAATGGCGCGAATAAAATATTAGGAAAAAAAGACGGTTTTTTTGCTTTTCTGCTGTCGCAGAAGCAAGAAAGCCGTTTTTTTGTTGTTTAATTTGTCGAAAGACGCAGATAAATCCATTTACATGTCAATACCGTATATTATCGTATATTAGCATAAATAAAAATATCAAATATATTGATATAATTATTATATTATGTTATTATGTATTCATAAATCACTCTCAGGAGGTTGGAGATGACAGAAAAATATAACGAGAAGATCCGCAGACTCGAAAAAAGCGCAGCGCTTGAGCCGGTGGATCGTGTGCCCTTAGCCGCGGCTACCCTGTATTTCCCGGCGAAATATCATGGAATAACTTATGAAGATATGTTTTATGATAACGGCAAGTACGCCGCGGCCGCTGAACATTTTGCCCGTGATTTCGACTGGGACGCCGCCTGCTTCCTGCGCTCCTTTGAATCGGTGCCTTTGGGGCTTTCACTGGTGACGGAAGATGTGGAAAAAGCGATAAACACAGCTATTGCCTCGGTTTTGGGCGGTGGCTTTACCCATGAGATATTCAAAGATATTTACTGCAAACAACCGGGGCGTGAGCTGGGCGTTTGGCAGGAATCACAATTTACACTTGAAGAGCCGCTTTGCAGCGGTGATGAGTATGACGAACTGGGCAGTGACCCGCTGGGCTTTATCAAAAATAAGCTCCTGCCGCGCGTCTATCGCAGTCTGTCACAGCCGGGAAGCGAGACCTCTGCGGCCGCTTGGCGGCAGTTTGACGCCGAACTGCCCGGTACGTTGGGCGAGGTCGTCGATTTTACCAAAAAAATGAAAGAGGCGGACTGTCCGCCGTGGTATATGGCTTTAGCGCCCAATCCTCTTGATGTCCTCGGTGCATTTATCCGCAATTTCGGTACAGTAATGACCGATATTCATCGTTACCCGAAACAGGTGGAAAAATTCTGTGAGAACATGGCTCCGGTGTTTCTGGCCGTCGGTAAAGCGACGGGCAAGCTTTCGCTCGAGCTGACCGGTTCAAAACGCGTATTTTGCCCGGTTTGGTACAATACATTTCTTTCCAATAAGGAATTCCGCCGTTTCCACTGGCCGTATCTGAAATTTATTGCCGAGGGCCTTATCGGAGAGGGATTTACGCCGCTGCTTTCATTGCAGGGTGAGCACGACCACCTGCTCGATACTTTGCTGGAGCTGCCGGAAGGGAAGTTTATCGCTTGGTTTGACCGTACCGATCCGATAGATGCCAAAAAGGTTATCGGCGAGCATTGCTGTATAGCCGGAGGCATCTCGCCTTCAGTTCTTATCGGCGGTACGCCCGATCAAACCGACGAATATATCAAAAAAATGTTCGCTGAGATGAAAAAATCACGCGGTTTTATCTGCACTCTGCCCTTTAACGCCATCGGCCCGGCTAAGCCGGAGAATGTAAGAGCTATGACCGATGCGGTAAGAAAATACGGCGCATATTAAATACACTGCCGTCATCCGCCCGTGCATATTGTCAGCTATGTAAAAGAAGTTTCATTCCGCCGAAAAACGCGGCGGGATGAAACTTCTTTATGATAATAAAACCTTTTAAATTATAAGCAGAGTTAACTCGCAGAAAAAAGGCTACGGTCTCATCAGCACGGAGGCGTGTGAATCGTAAAAGACGATGCCGCTGTGCTGCTTTACCAATGAGGACAGCTTGGAAAAACCCTCATCGGCAAACTCCTCGGTATAATACGGGCAGATGCCTATGACCGGCATTTCTTTGATGGCCTCGTTCAGTTCTTTTTCAAAGGTAAATAGATTCTTCTCATTATCGCAGCATTCCACGCAGGGCGAGCCGGAGGCCCACAGCGAGTTGCGCCGGTTGCGGTATATCTCGTTACGC
>CAZIQU010000034.1:5545-10055 GCA_964541445.1 uncultured Lachnospiraceae bacterium
CGACAGGCCCGCTTATGCCGTATTTACGGTAAAGGCGGTTGAAATCAACTATTTTCATAAGCCCGTCGCGGCACATGTTTTTTATATCAAGACCGTATCCGGTCATCTTCTCTTCGACTTCATCGGGGTCCTGCCACCAACAGCCCTTCATCATCAGCTTGCCGTTATCCAGCGCATGTCTAAAGAAAGAAGCCTCCGCTTCAAACACTTTTTCTCGGGATTCAGCCAGAAGCATCAGATGTTCATTGGTATTCAGCTTCTCCCATACGCTTGAATCGGGGGGCATCTCACTGTTTTTTTTCGGTTTTTCCGTTTGGGCGGCATCTGCGTCGATACGCCATTCTCTGCCGATCTTTACGGCGGAAAGCTTTCCCTGCTTCAGCCAGCGGTAGACCGTTGTCGTTGTCGTACGGTAGATCTCGGCGAATTCTTCTACGGTCAGCAAGTTGCTCATTTTGCAATTTCTCCATAGTTATTATAGCAAATATTGCATCATTACACAATACGGGCGCCGCAAGAGGCCATGTGTTATTTGTTTAACTTACAATCACCGATTCGGCAGATCATTCTTCATTTTTGCTTTTTTACGCGTCTCCGTTCGATATATATTGCCGTTGCATAAGTGCGGTAAAAAAAATTATTTGCTGTTGTAGATGATGGACAAGCGGTTTATAATAGATGCATATATTTTTACGGAGATAATTATGACTGAGAATGAGTCACGCGTCGTGCCGACAAAAAAACAAAATCTGATACAGGCACTGAAATTTCTGCTTTTTTCCGCATCCGCCGGAATAATTCAGGTTGTAAGCTTTTCGCTGCTCAAAGAGCTGATCAAGCTGCCTTACTGGCCCTGTTATGTGATAGCTCTGATTCTTTCCGTACTGTATAATTTTACCGTCAACAGACGTTTTACCTTCAAATCGGCGGCAAATGTTCCCAAGGCGATGATGCAGATATTTATATATTATCTGATATTCACACCGTTATCCACATGGTGGGGCAACGCGCTTACGGGTATCGGCTGGAATGAATATTTAGTTTTGTTCGGTACTATGGTTATAAATTTTGTCAGCGAATTCTGCGTCTGCCGTTTTATCGTGTACCGCAAATCGATGTATACCAATGAAGCCGGTAAAAAGGAGATGGAGCAGCTGAATACCGCTGCCGAAGGGGAGAGCCGAGAATAAATTTTTCGGCGTAGTTATTCATCGGCTGTCTTTTTAAATTTATTGCCGCCGGATACCGGTCGTTTTTATAAAATAAGCATATCGTTTGCGTCGAATTCGTCGCGCGGACCCCAGGCAACTTCCCAATAATAGCCGTCCGGGTCGGCAAAATAGGCATGAAAGCCACCCCATGAAACATCCTGAGGCTCCTTGGCGATCACCGCTCCTGCACGCCGTGCCTGCTCGATTAGTTCGCATACTTCTTCCTTGCTTTTGGCGTTATAAGCCAGCGTTATGCCGCCGAAACCGCGGCCGATGGCGGGCGGTTCGTCGTTGTTGATGTCCTTTGCCAGCAGGCCAAGCGGGTAGAGCTCGAGCTTTGTGCCGGCAGTGTCGAAAAATATCACTTCGGGGTCATTGCCTTTTTCATCAGTATGAAAGCCCATTCCGTCACGGTAAAAACGTATCGATCTTTCCATGCTGCTCACGCCCAGACATATGATATTTATTCTGTTCATCTTTTTCTCCGGTTTATTTATTTTGTTATGAAAATGCTGCTTATATGAGCGGCCGCGCTCTTTCAGCCCTTATCCTGTCCGTAACGGTTTTCGATAAAATCCCTCATGGCGGCAACGTATTCATCAGCTATGATCTTCGGTGTTCCTATGGCTCGCGCCATTTGATATATCTGCGCGGTCATCTCCAAAACAATGCCCACTTTAAAAGCGCTGTCGATATCACTTCCGACGCATACCGCGCCGTGATTGGCCAGCAGGCAGGCCGCGCCTGCACCCAGGGCTTCGAGCGCATTGCGCGCCAGCTCCGGTGAGCCCGGCAGCGCGTATCCCGCGCACTTCACCGTGCCGCCCAATATTTGCGCCGCTTCATCGGTTACCGGCGGAATATCCTCATGCAGGCAGGCAAACACCTGCGAATAGACAGGGTGCGTATGAATCACGGCATTGATATCGTTTCTTTTGTTCATTATAGCGATGTGCATTGCCGCTTCCACGGTCGGCTTACGGTATCCTTCGATGATTTTGCCCTCGGCATCGACTGTCACGATGTCGTCGACGGTCAATGTATCGTAAGGCATGGCGCTGGGCGTGAGGTAGATAAGCCCGCTCTGTCGGTCCCTGATGCTGATATTGCCCCAAGTCTCCACGGTAAGCCCCGAATGAAGCATTCTTTTACCTGCTGCCGTTAAAAGTTCTCTGTAATCCATGGCGTTTACTCTCCGCCTTAGATTTTACTATACGGTCTTTGTTTCTGCAAGTGCCCGTTGAAATCTATGTCTGAAGGGAGTAGGGCTCCGGTATAAACCGGCGGATCGTATTTTGCGTAAAAAAATACCGTTGTCTCAGCCGTTTTTCGCGGCTGAGGCAGCGGTAAAGGGTGCGAAGATAAACTATTTGAGTTCGATCTTGCCGCCGACTTCTTCGACCTTCGTCTTGATGAGTTCGGCCTCTTCCTTGGAGATGCCTTCCTTAAGAGTGCTAGGGGCATTATCCACAAGATCCTTGGCTTCCTTAAGTCCCAGACCGGTAGCTTCTTTTACTGCCTTGACGACCTTGAGCTTTTCAGCTCCGGCTTCGGCGAGAACAACAGTAAATTCGGTCTTTTCTTCCTCGGCTGCTGCCGCGGGGGCTGCTCCGGCAGCCATAACGGGAGCGGAAGCGCTCACGCCGAATTCTTCTTCAAGGGCTTTGACGAGTTCGGAAAGCTCGAGAACCGTCATGCCTTTTATTTCTTCAATGATCTTATCAAACTTTTCTGACATTTTTAATTTTTCCTTTCTGGTTTTAAATAGTTATGCCGATTCTTCCAGTTTTTTTCTGACCGCGTCGAGCGCGTAAACAAGGTTGGCGATCGGGGCGTTCATGCTGCCGAGCATTTTTGCCAGCAACACTTCTTTTCCGGGCAGCTGAGCGATCTTTTCGATCTCGTCGGTAGCCGTGATGTTTTTATCGATGACTCCGCCTTTGAATGCGAGCGTCTCGAGCTTGTTGTCTTTCACATAGTTGTAAATGACTTTTGCCGGGGCGACAGCGTCGTCTTCAGCGAAAGCCACCGCGGTGATGCCGTTGAAGCATTCGCTTAAATCGCTGTAACCGGCCTTTTGAGCGGCAAGGTTCATAAAGGTGTTTTTATATACCTTATAATCCACTCCGGCCTCGCGGGCTTTTGCGCGCAGTGCCGTTACGTGCTCAACGGTAATACCGCTGTAATCGACCAGCACGAAGCTTTTTGCATTTTTCATCTTTTCGGTTATCTCGTCTACGACAGCCTGTTTCTGCTTTAAAATTTCTCCGGATGACAATGCGTGTACCTCCTTTTGGATTATTTATAAAATGAACAGCCGCGAAAAAAGCTCTTTACCGCGTGAGGTAAAGAGCTTTGAAAGCATTTTCAAATCTACCTCGACAGGATATTTAAGCGCATGCGCACCTGTTGTCTGCGGCGGTATTCATTTATAACTTTTTAACTATATCACAAAACTCAGAGCTTTGCAACATTTATTTTGACGCCGGGGCTCATTGTGCTGGCCAGCGTGACACTGCGGAAATATTGGCCTTTGGCGGCCGCCGGCTTGGCTTTTTTGACGGCTTCGATAAGTGCGTTTATGTTTTCCAGGAGTTTTTCGGTATCGAAGCTGGCTTTGCCCACCGGGCAGTGAATGATGTTGGTCTTGTCGAGCCTGTATTCTACTTTACCGGCTTTAGCATCGTTAACGGCCTTGCCTACATCCATGGTAACGCTGCCGGTCTTCGGGTTCGGCATAAGTCCGCGGGGTCCGAGAATCTTACCGAGACGTCCGACAACGCCCATCATATCGGGGGTGGCGATAACTGCGTCAAAATCCATCCAGTTTTGTTTCTGTATTTTTTCCATATACTCTTCGGCGCCGACATAATCGGCTCCGGCGGCTTCCGCTTCCTTGGCTTTCTCGCCCTTGGCAAATACGAGTACCCTTACGGTCTTTCCGGTGCCGTTCGGCAGTACCAAAGCGCCTCTTACCTGCTGATCGGCATGGCGTGAGTCGACACCCAGTCTGATGTGCAGTTCTACGGTTTCATCGAATTTCGCCGTGGCTATCTTCTTGATTATGGCCGTAGCTTCATCGGTATCGTAAAGCTTTCCTTTTTCTATGAGCGTTTTTTTCGCCGCGTAGTTTTTACTGTCTTTCATTTGTTTGACCTTTCTGTGGTATTACGCCTCCCACTCTGACGGCGTTTTATTTGTGCGTATTGCGAAGATGCTTACTCCGCAGATACGGTGATACCCATGCTGCGGGCGGTGCCGGCGATCATTTTTATGGCCGTTTCCACGCTGGCGGCGTT
>CAZIQU010000035.1:0-2697 GCA_964541445.1 uncultured Lachnospiraceae bacterium
GTTGGTTTCAAGCTACTGCTGCTTCATTTTCTTCCCGTAAAGAAAATGAAGAAATCCCCTTGTTTTTGCGCAAAGCGCAACGAACGAATGAACAGGCGGGGCATTTTAAAGCGCTCGTACATTCTGCCCGGGTCAGAAAAAAACAGGCACTGCTTTTGCCCGGCAGCGCCTGTTCCGTATCTTTATTTTTGCCGCGGTCTATTCTACGCCCAATTTTTCCTTTAAAAACTGTAATTCCAGCGGCCTTATCTCGTCGTAAGGCAGATCGAGATGACCGTGGTCGGCGTAAAGCAGATATTTCACATCGCTGCCGACCTGCGTAAGATAATTGTAGAGATCCTCACTGCCGTTGAATGGCATGAGGTTGTCCACCATGCCGTTAATCATAAATACCGAGGTGCGCATGAAATTGTCGCGTATATTGAGCGGGTTGTTGCCCGCCATGTATTCGGTAAACTTTTCATCCGACCAGTTGCTTTCCTTTGTTTCAATGCCCTTATAGCGGATATTGAGCATGTTTTCCGGGGTTATCTGCGTAAAATCGGGGGTGCCCGATTCGGCGATCAGTGCCGTAACCGGGTACGAACCGTACACTGTATACCAGTACCCTTCCAGACTGCCCATGCTGAAGCCGACCAGTCCCAGGCGTGATATATCGGTCTGCTCCGAATCGGCATAATGCCCGATGACGGTATTCAGGTCGATAGCCGTCTCCACCACCATCTGCGGAAACATGACGAATTTCTTTGCTCGCTCGCCCTGCGCCACCGCGTCGATGACGACTACGAACATATTGTTGTCTGCGTAGCTTTTGGCCAGCTCAAGCTGTCCCTCCTTGTTGGACATAACGCCGTGCAGCAATATTACCAGCGGTTTTTTTACGCCGTTGTCTACATATATCTCCGCTGCCGGAATACCGTCTATATCATACGAGGTAACTGTCAGGTAGTCGCTGCCGTTCTTAAGCGCCTGCAGATCTTCGTTGAGGTCCTTTTCTTTATAACCCTTGCTGCTGCCGCAGCCGCAAAATGTAAAGAGCATTGCCGTCAGCAGCAGCAGCGCCGCCGCCCTTGCTGCGAAAAATTTATTTTTCATAATCCTGTCCTCTTCATTGTTTTACCGTTACTGCTCCGCCGGCGTCTACGCTGATGATAATATCCCCGTTTTGGGTGAGATAATACGCTGTATTCGCGTCGCTCAGCGCCGACAGAATGTTTTCATCCGCCGGATTTTTGTCGGAGCAGGTAATCACCGCCCACTTTGCGCTCATGCGTTTAAAAAGTTCGGCGTATCCTTCTGCGTCGCGGCCGTGATACGGCACTTTTAAAATATCAACGACGCCGGCTGCGTCATAAACGGCGCTGACACGCTCCGCCGGTGCGTCCCCCGCCAGCAGCAGCGTTCGGCCGCCGTACTCTGCCGTTATGATCAGGCTCATGGCGTTATCGTCACCGCCGGTCTCGGCAAAGCTCGACGACGCGGCGTATATGCGAAAATCAACCCCTCCCAGCGAAAAGCCGTATGCCGGCTTTCCGTCTTCTGACCCGGTCAGCTTTATCGGTGTTATTCCGGCGCGGCTCAGCGCCTCAGTCAGCGGCAGGTATGATTTTTTTTCGGAGACATAATCCGGCAAAATCACTGTACCTACATCAAGCGCGCCGATTATTTCAGCGGCTCCGCCCGCATGATCCTTGTCGTAATGGGTAACGATAAGATGATCGACAGCGGAATATCCGCAGCTTTTTATATAGGCGGCGATCGCCGCGCCGTCGTCCTCCTCGGCAGTATCGCACAGCACGGTGCCATCCGGTGTAATCAGCAGAATGGCGTCGGCCTTGCCGGTATCAAAAAATACCACTCGCAGCGTTGCAACGTCGTCATTTTTCTCGGCGTCCGCGCAGCCGCCGCACAGCAGCACCGACGGCAGCAGTAAAAAAAGTGTCAGCATTCGCAGTCTTTTTTTCATATCAAGTCATTATATCACATCAGTAGGCATATCGTGGGGATATCTGACGATTAGTACCTGATTAAAATTTTCGCTGAGGCTGGCAAAGCGCCGTCTTCATGATATAATTTTCATAACGGGTTCTGCCTGTTTTTAATACATTTCGGGGTAGAGCAGATGAATATCACAGTTGTTGGCGAAAACGCCATAGCCCTTACCTGCGCAGCGCTGCTTACGTACGGGGGGCACGACACCACTTTAATATGTCCGGCAGAGCAGGCGCTTGCCGTCGACGGCTCCGGCATAACGCTCATTTACAGGCACGGCAGCAAAAATATTGCCGTAAAAACAGTTGCCTCGCCGGCGTATCTCACGGGGGAGTGCGATATCTGTTTTTTAGCTTCCGAGATGCCGGCAGCATTGAAGGACGCAGCGGCGATAAAAAAATATATGGCGGCGGACGGCGCCGTTGTTTCGCTGCAAAACGGCATGATGTCATCGCCGCTTGCCGCGGTGATCGGCGCCGATATGCTTATCGACTGCATGATGACATGGCTGGCGGATAAGAAAAATGATACGACTGCGGTGATTACCGCCGACGGCGATTTTTATGTGGGCCGCAGCGACGGCGCGATAACCGATAAGGTAAAGCAGGTCTGCCGAATGATGAACTGTATTTTTCCTTCGGCGCTGACCGATAACATAAACGGTCACAAATTCAGCAGGCTGATCATGAATTGCTGCATGACCTC
>CAZIQU010000035.1:2715-9938 GCA_964541445.1 uncultured Lachnospiraceae bacterium
GCGGTGGTAGGGCTGCCTCAGGCCCGTAAAATAATGATAGCCGCTGCGCGCGAATGTATGAATGTTGCCGAGGCCATGGATATCAATGTGGAGAACTATGCCGACCGGATCAATTTTTACCGTTTTCTCAACGGCGATACCTTTGTTTCACGCTGTCGGCGTAATTTTTCGCTGCGTTTCGCCGTGCGCAAGTTCCGTCGGGCGACATTTTACGGGCAGACTCTTCTCAGCAAGCATGAGCCCACCGAGGTCGGTTATTATAACGGCTGGCTGGTAGAAAAAGCCAAACAGTACGGCGTGGCCGTGCCGGTTAATACCCGCATCGTTGAGATGGTGCATGAGGCGGAAAATCGCGTACGCCGGATAATGCTGGAAAATCTTTATGACGAGAGTTTTATCGACAGGCAGCAGTAGACAATTTTGACGCCATACCGAAAACAGGCGGTGTTGCCATGGATATAAAATTGCCGCGGAATCGGCATGGCGGCGCTGAAACATACAGCCGCTGTTGCTTTGGGCGACGAAGAAAGCATATTGTAAAATATTTACGTGAGCAGATGAAAGACGGCAAACGGGCGGCCGTTTGCAAAGCGTCCCTTATTTTTCGGTATCGGCGGGGCGGTTTGCCCCCAGCTCTTTATCTATATCAAAGCCTTCACCGGTTTTGAGCCCGTCGTAAGCCATTACCGACTGCAAGGCGTCCACCTCGGCGGATATATCGATGACCGTCGGCTCGAACATATTATTGAGCAGCTTGGTGAAGCCGGCGCAGATATCCTGTAAGCCTTTTTTTATTTCGGCCTTTAATTTCTCGGGCTTTTCGGTCTTGATGTTGCCGCGTTCCAGCTGAACATAAGCGGTAAGCAGCTTAAGCGTTGTCGGTATGTAATATGTTGAGAACTTCTTTATCGAGCGGTTGTTGGTGGTATGCTCGTTTTTATATTTATATATTTCCTGCGTGACCTTGATCAGCTCATTGACGGTGGCGCGCACCTCATCGTCTAAAATTATCGAGCGGAATTTGCCGAGCAGCGTGAGAAATTGCTGCTGAGTATAGCCCTCCGCCGAAAGCGGTGCGGCGGCCTTTTCCTCTTTTTCGGCGGGGTTTTCATTTTTGCCCGCCGCCAGTGTTTTCAGATCGTGTGACGACATGTATACGCTTATGATTACGAAAAGCGCCAGCGCCGCCAATATGATGATTAAAAACGTGCTCATTTCAGCCTCTCAAAATACAACTGCCATAATTATAAACCATGTGCCGCCGTTTGCCAACATTAGGAGAAACAGCTTTTATATACTAAAGCAAAGCCTTAGCGGCGCACTCACGCGCCCCAGTCGCCCTCATAGTTGAAGAAGGCCTCCAGCTGCTCGCCGCCGGAGATGATAGCCATATTGCCGTACTGCGGCGGAAAGCACTTGCGGTAAGAGGGATAGGTGAAGCGGGCATCGAGCAGCACGGCCGTGCCGCGGTCATCGACAGTGCGGATGACCCGACCCATGGCCTGCAATACCTTATTCATTGCCGGATAGACATAGGCGTAGTCAAAGCCGCTGCGGCCGGCGGCGTCGTAGTGCTTTCTGATCAGCTCTCGCTCCGTGCAGATCATCGGCAGCGAAACACCGCAGATAATGCAGCCGATAAGCTTATTGCCGGTCAGGTCGATAGCTTCGGCAAAGACTCCGCCGGCAACGGCAAAAGCGCACACGCACGAAAAATCGGTGAAGCTGGCAATAAAATCGCCGCGTTCCTCCTCGGTCATGCTGCGCCTCTGCATGAGAATATCCTCGCCGCCGTATTTTTCGCAGTAAGCCATATATACGGCGTCCATGTAAGCGTAAGAGGGAAAGTAAACTATATAATTGCCGCGTTCGTGATTGACGGTGCGGTGTATCCGGTCGGCGGCCGCTCCGTAATACATGGCGCGTTTTTCGTAAGTTGTCTGAATGCTGCGGTCGATAGCTATTTTAAAGTTATCCTGCGGGAAAATGCTTTTCACATTCATAACATAATCGTTTTTGCTGCCGCCCAAAAGCTCACAGTAATAGTCGAGCGGTGTTAATGTAGCCGAAAAAAACACGGCGCTGCGCCCCTTGGCCAGACAATCGCGCAGATACTCACGGGCATCGGTGCAGAACAGCTTCAGAAAATTTTCTTTGGCGTCATAATAAACAGTATGGGCTTCGCCCATCAGCGCGGCGATGTTGGTGAACGCGACCGTATCGAAATAAAAATCCAGCAGATGACGGTAAGCATCGTCGCCGCGCGGAGCCCTGCCCAAAAATCTGTCGGCTTCAAACTGGAAAACCGAGAGCTCCGCCAGCAGCTGCGCGTCCGGCCCGGGGGCGATGTAAACACCGCTTTCGTCGGCCTTTTTGCTCAGCGAAAGAAGTATCGTGTTGATCTTTCCCAATGATGAAGCCAGCTGCGGTACGTCGGCCAGCTCACGTTTCAGCCGCAGCACCGTGCTTTTATCGAGAGCAGCCGAATACATATCGCGGCTGCGGTCCGAAAGGTTATGCGCTTCGTCAATTAAAAATATATTATCTGTCTTGGCGTCGGTATCAAAAAAACGTTTCAGCGCCGCCGCCGGATCGAAAACATAATTGTAATCGCAGATGATAACATCGCAGATGCCGGTAAGATCGAGCCCCAGCTCAAAAGGGCACACCTTACATTCTTCGGCGTACTTCATTATTATTTCCCGGGTAATAAGCTCGTTGTCCGCGGCGATCTTTTCCACGAGCCCCTTCAGCTTATCGTAATAGTCTTTGGCGTACTCACAGTCTTCGGGGTTGCAGGCAGGGGTGGGCAGCATGCAGGCTTTTTCTTTGGCGGTGATAATCACGCCCTTGAGCTTCAGCCCGCTGCGGCGGTAAAGAAGCTCGAGAGCGTGGGCCGCAACGTCCTTTTGCGTGCTTTTGGCGGTCAGATAAAATATATGCCCGCTGCGCAGAGTGGGCAGCGCCTTCAGCGCCGGAAACAGGGCATCAAGCGTTTTGCCCGTGCCGGTAGGCGCGTTGATAAAGACATTTTTGCCGGAGGCGATAACGTCGCTTATGGAGCTGATAATCTCCTTTTGATAACGGCGGTAGCCGAATGGAAATTCCAGCGATGCCAGCGAGGCGTCACGCTCTTTTTCAAGACGCAGACGAAAACGCAGAAAATCAAGGTATCCCGATGTTATCTCGTCAAAAAAGCTTTGCAGCTCGGCAAAGCTTTTGGTGTATTCAAAGCTTTTGATGTTTTTAGAGGAAACGTGGATGTAGGTGACGCGCATATCTATTTCCGTCAGCTCATTCAGCTTGGCGAAAATATAGGCGTAAAGCTCACATTGCGCCAGATGCGCCGGTTGCGCTTCGCTGATGAAATCGGGGTCGCGGCGTGTCGATTTAATCTCTTCCACTACCGGCCGCGTGCCTATATTGCGCACGCCGTCGATGCGTCCGCCGATCTCCAGGCAGATGCCGTCGTCACTGACCAGCGAGGTCTTTACCGTCAGTTCGGCGGCGTCCTGCTCACCGTAATGCTTCTGCATATATTTATGCAGGCGCACGCCCTCGGCCATGCGGCCTCGGCTCACATAGCGGTTATCTATCGAGCCGGTAAGCATCATGGTCTCCGCCAGCTCGCGAACCGAAACGGAATACGTCTTTATGATCTCGTTATTTTCATTTGCCATAATATCTCAAAATGTTCAAAGCGACGAAAGAAAAGCTTCTGTCTGTTCAATAATCAGTTTTTGCTGCAGGGCAAAAGCTATATCGGCTTGGCCGTCGCCTTCATAGGCGGAACCCTCCGCTGCGCAGACAAACTGCAGGTGATTGGCGCCGCCGATTATGTAAAATTCGCTTTCTGCCGGCAGATAGGCTTCGGCTGCGGCGCCGGCTATACCGTCGTCGGTGGTATCAAGCTCGCCTAAAATGCAGAGGACGGGCAGCGTGGCTGCCGCCATTGAATTTTCACTGCCCGGCCCGCAGGCATAGAATATCAGCCCGGAAAATCCCTCGCTGTCGGTTCGGCAAACAGTAATGCTGCCGCTGCCGAAGCCGGCCAGTGCCCAAGTGCTCACCTTCTGGTAAGCACTTTGCAGTGTGCCTGTACCGTCGTTCGTTTTGGCGATTACCACTGTATAACCGTCTTCGGCAAGCTGCCGTGCCGTCAGCGCCAAACAGCGGGCATCGGTGTCCTCGTCGTTTATACAGATAAGCCCCCGGCCGTTTGCCGAGTAAGGTACAAATTCAATGCGGTCGTCATATTCATTCACGACGACATTGCCGTCGCCGGTCAGCGCGTCAAGAGCTTCCTGCCCGGGAGCGATGGCCGCAGCTTTACGGCCGCAGCCGGAAGTAAGGCCGGCCATAATAATCAGCAACGCCGCGGCTGCTATACCGGCCGATTTTTTTTTATTCTTCATCATCTTTGCCCTTCCGTTGTGTGACAATGTAATTATATCATACACAAAGGAAAAAATATGCAAAAGAATGCTTCTTTATGACAGCTTAAACGGTACTTTCATACGAAAAGAAGAGGGCGGCCGCCGTAGCCGGGCCGCCGCCGCTGCATTTATTTTTCCGTCATCATTTCCCTGACATTGTTTTTGTATATTTCCACACCCGGCTGATCGAAAGGATCGACACCCAGAAGCATGCAGGATACCGCGCAGGCTTTTTCAAAAAAGTAGACGCAGTAGCCGTAGGTCTCCTCGCTCATATCTTCAAGCGTAAAGGTGATTATCGGTGTACCGCCGGAAGCGTGAGCGCTGCCGGCCGCCCGAAATACAATATCGTTCATGTCATTATAGCTGAGCCTGCCGGCGCCGAAGGATACATCGCACACCGGATTGTTTACTTTTATAAGGCTTTCGCCGAAGAAGTGCGTTCCCTGCTGCATATACTGCCCGAGAGAATGAAGGTCGCGCGTGAACATAGCCGAAAGCGGCAGCATGCCCTTGCCCTCTTTGCCTTCGCTTTCGCCGAAAAGCTGCTTGAGCCATTCGGCAAAGTATTCGAGCCGCGGTTCGTTGTAGGCAAAAAGCTCCGCCTTCATTCCGCGGTTGTTGAATATACGCCGTACAACGGCATAGCGGTAGGCATCATTCTCGCGCAGGTCGCTCTCGGTGAGTTCATCCTGAGCCCAACCGGCGCCCTCCACGATCTTGCGTATGTTGATACCGGCCGCAGCGATCGGCAGCAGCCCCGCCGCCGTCAGCACACTGTATCGGCCGCCGATGTTGCCCTCAAGCACAAAAGAGGTATAACCGTTTTTTCGGCACTCGGCACGCAGCTCGCCGGTCTTTTCATCGGTGACGGCGTAAATGCGCCCGGCAAAATCATCGCCGTAGCGCTGTCTGAGCAGCAGCTTGAAGAGCTTGAAGGCCGAAGATGTTTCCATGGTCGTACCGGACTTTGAAACTACGCATACGCACAGCTCCTCGTCTTTAAGACTGTTGATGAGCTCCGCGTGGTACGTGCCGCTCAGGTTCCAGCCGGCGAATACCACCTTTACCGGCGGTGGAGTAAAGCGGTTCTGCAAAAGCTCAATGCAGCTTTTTGCCCCCAGATAAGAGCCGCCGATGCCGATGACTACCAGCGCGGTGCAGTCTTTTTTTATCCTCGCGGCCGCCTTTTCTATGCCGGACAGCATGTCTTCGGTAATATTGTTGGGGTAATCCACCCAGCCGGAATACGGCATGGTGCCGTTATGCAGCTTGCGGTGCGCCGCGTCGACAAACGGCTGAAATCGCTCGGTCTCCTGTGCCGATATACCCGCTTCGCTGTAATCAAATGCTATTCTTGTCATTGTCTGACCTCCGTAAAAAAATGCCGTAAATTTCGGGGCGGCTTCGGCTGCGCGCCGAAAAACGTCCCGTGAACGGCCTTTTGTCAAATGAATTAAATAATTATATTTATCCGCGGCTTGCCGGTGTGAAAAACTCAGCCAAAAGCGGGTTGAGTTTGTCGGCGGCACGCATTAGAAAATCGTGGTCGACTCCCGGTATTTCCACAGTGCGGCAGTTGGCATTGCGCTTGCCGAGCTCGGCCAGCGAATTGCGCATTTCGGCGGTTTCGCGGCTGCCGCAGATTGCCAGCATCGGTATTTTTACATCTTTATAGCCGGTCAGTTCGTCCAGGAAAACTCGGTTTTTAAACCATGCCTGTGCCTGCTCCGGGCCGATGCGGCGTGCGTAGTCCATGAAAAATTCGGTCTGTTGTTCGTTGTAGCCCCAGTATTTAGCCTGCCATTTGAGCAGCATGCGGCTTTTCAGCGCGCCGTACATATAGGCAGCCATGCGGGCGTAACGGTTGACTGTTATCGGTGCAGAGCATACCCATGCGCTCAGGAAAACGGCGCGCGAGAAAAGCTCCTCATGCTCGCATACCAGCTTTACGGCCAGCTCGCCGCCCAGCGAGTGCCCCATCAGCATGACCTTCGGCTTGTTGAGCGCCCGTATTATTTCCGTCACCTCAGCCGCCGCTTTGTTCGGCTCGTATATCTCCGTCACGCTGCGTCCGCTGCCGTGCAGATGCGGTACTATTAAGTGAAATTCGTCTTCAAAGGTGTATTGCCGGCAGAATTCATCCGTCGCGCCGGCCCCGTGCAGAAGCACCAAAGTCGGGTTCTCACGTTTGCCGTATTCATCAAAATACATATAACGCCCTCCTGAATTACGGATATCATTATACCATCAGAGGCGCGGTTTGCGCTATTATGAAAAATTAAGCGGAAAAATTAATTTCGGCGAAAGAAAAAAAGTAAAGGCTCAAAAAATAAGGATGCGCCGCGGGCGCGGCTCACGCATATATTCTTTATTGCTCTCGGTCGGAGAGTTGCTCGGCTTCGGCTTGTTCCGCCTGAGTGCCGGCCGTTCTTCAAGCAATGTAACGGTTGTAGCCGGCCATACCGGCGACGCTGATTATCGCGGTGATCAGAAAAACCGCTGCTGCCGTACCGTATTCGGCGCTGCCGAGAGCGCTGCCGCCGATGGTAGAGGTGACCACGGATGGAATACGGGCGATGCCGGCGATCAAAAGCCAGCTCTTTATATCCATGGGCATAAGGCCGATAAAATAAGTGAGCAGATCCTTCGGCGTTCCCGGTATCATGAATATCGTGAACATCAGCCAGTTGCGGCGTTTTTCGTTTTTAAGAAAGCTCAGCTGCTCGATCTTTTCCTGCGCGAAAAAACATTCCAGCATTTTCGGGCCGAGCGCGGCCGTGGCGC
>CAZIQU010000036.1:0-5077 GCA_964541445.1 uncultured Lachnospiraceae bacterium
CACCAGCCATCGCTATGTTTCCAAACGCGCTGCCGCCATTCTCGGCACCGATAATATGAAGCTGATAACCTGCCATCTGGGCAACGGCTCGAGCATAGCGGCCGTAAAAGACGGCAAATGTGTGGATACATCTATGGGGCTTACTCCGCTTGACGGTTTGGAAATGGGTACCCGCAGCGGCAGCGTCGACCCGGCAATAGTAAAGTTTCTGGTAGATAAAGAGGGTATGAGCGTCGACGATGTTGATACCATGCTCAATAAAAAATCAGGCGTACTGGGTGTTTCCGGAGTCTCCAGTGACTTCAGAGATGTGGAAAAAGCCGCCGAGGACGGCAACTACCGCGCGCAGCTGGCTCTTGATATTTTCTATTATCGGGTGATCTGCACCATAGGCGCGTATGTCGCCGCCATGGACGGTGTTGATGCCATAGTTTTTACCGCCGGTGTAGGTGAAAACTCCGCCGAAGGGCGAAAACATATTATGCAGGGGCTCACTTATCTCGGCATAACGCTTGACGAAGAAGCTAATTCCAAGCGCGGAGAGGAAATAATAATTTCCGGAAAAGATTCCCGCGTCAAGGTCATGGTGATACCTACTAACGAAGAGCTGATGATCGCCATGGATACGGTGGAACTGACGACCAAATAATTTTGGGTAAAAGACTTGAATTTATTGACAAGCACCGGCTTAAAATATATAATATCATGGTGAATTTGCATGGCTAGGAAATGTGCAGCGCTACGAACGGGAGGTGAGAACTGTGGCGGTACCGAAGCATAAACAATCAAAATCCAAAACTGCTAAACGCAGAGCAAACTTTAAATTGGAAGCACCTGCGATGTCTGTTTGCCCGGAATGCGGCGCGATCAAAGAGCCCCACAGAGTCTGTCCGAGTTGCGGAAGCTATAACGGCAGAACGGTTGTAGCAACAGATAAGGAATAATAAAAAAGCATATTGCCGTGCAGCAAGCACGGCAATTTTGTTAAGGAGCAAGCTGTGAATATATATATAGACGCTATGGGCGGAGATAACGCGCCGGAAGAAATCATCAAGGGAGCGGTAAGCGCCGCAGCCAAATATGCCGTGCATATTACCCTTGTCGGCGATGAAAACACTGTTGCTCCGCTGCTGAAAAAATATATTCGCTCCGGCTGCGATATCGATATTATCCATGCCGGTGAAGTGATCGGAATGGACGAGGAGCCGGTCTCTGCCATTCGCCGCAAGAAGGATTCATCGATGGTGATAGGCGCAGATAAAGTAAAGGGCGACGCCTCCGCCGCTTTCATATCAGCAGGCAGCACCGGGGCGCTTTTGGCGGCGGCGCTTTTCGTTACCGGCAGGCTCAAGGGAGTGCAGCGCCCGGCAATGTGTACGCTGATCGCGGCGGGAAGCCGACCTGTGGCGCTGATCGACAACGGCGCAAACGCCGACTGCAAGCCGGAGCAGCTCATTCAGTTTGCCAAGATGGGCTGCGCGTACTATACGGCGGTGACCGGGGAGAAAGATCCTTCGGTCGGGCTCGTCAATATCGGTACCGAGGAGATCAAGGGAAATCAGTTTTACAAGGAAGCCCATGCTCTGCTTGCCGCCGACGAAAGCCTGCGCTTTGTCGGCAATATAGAAGGTAATGCACTGCTCAGGGGCAAAGCCGATGTTGTGGTTTGTGACGGCTTTACCGGCAACGTGATACTGAAAACGCTGGAAGGTGCTTTTCGTTTCGTTATGGATATGCTTAAAAATATTTTTTATAAAAACATCCTTTCCAAATTAGCGGCCGGAGTTATAAAGAAAGATCTGCAGGCGAAGAAATCTATGCTGGACCCCAAGGCGTACGGCGGCGTGCCTTTCCTGGGTGTAAACGGACTGGTGATAAAAGCGCACGGCAACAGCGATGCTTTTGCGATTGAAAACGCGGTAAAGCAGGCCAAGCAGCTCATCGAAGGAAAGGTTTTGGACAAAATATCCGAAACGCTGTAAAAAATATGCTTTTTATGGTATAAATATACGTATACAGTAGGAGGACAAATTATGGTTTTTGACAAAGTAAAGGCTATTATCGTTGACCAGCTCGGGCTTGAACCCGATCAGGTAACAATGGATTCATATTTTATTGATGATTTGGGCGCAGATTCCATCGATGTGATGGAAATGATTATGGCTTTCGAGACAGAGTTCGGCGCTGAGGTAAGCGAGGACAACCTGGAAAACATCAAGCAGGTCAAAGATGTTGTCAGCTATTTTGAACAGAATATGTCAAAGTAGGTGCTGCATCGCGGTCGTTTTGTACATCAAGGGCTTTCAGCCCTTATTTTTTCATGAAAAGACGGTAATTTTTTGAATACTGAAGAATTGGAAAAAAGTTTGCAGTATGTTTTTCGCGATAAAAACCTGCTGAATAAGGCGCTTACTCACAGCTCCGCTTCCGCTGAAAACGGCGGTGAGAGCAACCAGCGTCTGGAATTTCTCGGTGACGCCGTATTGCAGCTGTGCATTTCCGAATATATCTTCGATAAGCTGAAAAATGACGCGGAGGGAGAGCTTTCCAAGATCAGATCGATGATCGTCTGTGCCGATTCGCTGGCTGTCACGGCACGGCAGATCGGTTTGGATAAATGCATAATTCTGGGCAAGGGTGAAGAGCACAGCGGCGGACGCCATAAAAAAAATATTCTTGCCGACGCTTTGGAAAGCGTTACTGCCGCCGTTTATCTGGACGGCGGATTTGACAGTGCCGCGGCGATGATAATGCGTATACATTTGCCGGTGATTAACGCGGCGGTAAACGGAAAGCTTACCTACGATTATAAGACCGCGCTGCAGGAATATGTTCAGACGCGCGGACTCGGCGAGCTTTCATACGAGCTATGCGCGACAGAAGGGCCGGAGCACGATCGCACCTTTACCTCTGTCGCCCGCGTAGACGCTGTTAATTATGCTCCGTTTGCCGGTCACAATAAAAAAGAATCGGAACAGGGCGCCGCCCGTAATGCGCTGGATGCCCTGGGTTATTTCGATAAGGATGTTCAGGGGTTATGATTTTAAAAAAGATCGAGATTTACGGATTTAAGTCATTCGGGAAAAAAATCGAAATAGATCTCAATGACAATATTACCTGCGTTGTCGGGCCTAACGGCAGCGGTAAAAGCAATATAATCGACGCGTTGCGCTGGGTCATGGGCGAACAGCGCGTTAAATCGCTGCGCGGCTCGAAGATGAACGATATCATTTTTTCCGGCACCAATGAGAAAAAGCCTTTGGGGTATGCTCAGGTATGCGTAACTCTCGACAATTCTTCCGGTATCTTCGCGTCCGATTACGATGAACTGAGCGTTATGCGCCGTCTTTTCCGCTCCGGTGAGAGCGAATACTATATAAATAAAAATCTATGCCGTCTAAAGGATGTGCAGCAGCTTTTTATGGATACCGGTCTGGGGCGCGAAGGCTATTCGCTCATCGGTCAGGGGCAGATCGAGAGGTTGGTGACGGAATCTCCCGAAGACAGAAAACTTCTTATAGAGGAAGCTGCCGGTGTCGTCAAGTATAAATACAAAAAAAATGAAGCGGAACGTAAACTCGAAAGGGCGCAGAACAATCTCTACCGTATAACCGACATCATCGCCGAGCTGGAAGGCCGCGTGCCGGTGCTGAAGAGACAGTCGGAGAAGGCGGAAAAATATGTGGCGCTGCGTAACCGTCTCAAGGAAATCGAGATCGGTATTTTCGTGCGCCGCATGGATATGCTTACATCTCAGAATGACGGTTTGGGGCGCGATCGGGCCGCTCTTTCGGAAAGCCTGCGCGATATGGACGGGCAGATAGAAGAAAATGACAGGCGCTATCGCTTTCTCAAAGCGACCGTCGGCACCTTCGATGAGCGCATTTCCGCAGCTAACAGCGCTATATATAAACTCTCCGATGACTACGAGAACGCCAAGATAAATATTCAGGTGGCTAAGACCAATTTGAAAAATTTGGAAGGTTCTCTTGCCGATACCGGCAGCGAGTATACGCAGTATGATGATGAGATCAAGAAACTTAACGGGAAGAAAGACGAGCTCACCGCCGAACTCGACAGATACAAAAAAGAACTCGGGATCATTTCCGCACAGTACGGAGAATATAAGGATAATGTAGAAAAAGTACTTTCACGCCTGCGTGAAGAGGAATCGCAGCTGCGTCTGCTGGAAGGCTACGAAAACTCGATGCAGGGGTATCAATACGCTATCCGTGAACTGATAAAGCTTAAAAAAGATCGGCCGGATGCGGTAGCCGGGCTGCATACGACAGTCGGCGAAATAATCGAAGCGGCTCCGAAATACGCCAAAGCCGTAAGCGTTGCTTTGGGCGGCGCCGTGTCTTACATGGTGTGCGACGATGAAAAAACAGCTTCATCGTGTATAAATATCCTCAAGAGCAGCAAATGGGGCAGGGTAACGTTTCTGCCGATGAATATCATCAAACCGGCTTTCCGCCCGGATGACGCCGCCGCGGCAAAAGCATGCAGCGGTTTTGTCGCTTTCGCCGACGAGCTGACGCAGTGCGCGCCGCAATACCGTAATATCGTAAGCAATTTACTGGGCCGCATCGTCATTTGTGAGACCTTGAGCGATGCCAATAAGATTGCGGCAAAAATATCCTACCGACTGCGTATTGTGACATTATCGGGTGAAGTTATCTTTCCGGGCGGCGCGATGGCCGGCGGACAATATAAAAATGAAGACGAGGGCTCAATTGCGCGCCGCAACCAGATCGCCTCATTGAAGGAAGCGGTAAAGAAGGATAAAGCTCTTTATGACCGTTTTATGGAGCAGGGGACGAAGGACGGCGACGCGCAGATCATTAAGCTGCGTGAGGAAGTTATCCGCTGCGGCGAAAACCTGAAAAATAACGAGGAAAAAAGCGCTTATTTTCTTTCTCTGGCTTCCAACCGCCGGGAGCGGACACAGCGGACCGAAGAAGAGATCGCCGGTCTGAAGGCCGATATTGCCGGCTATTCGGATTCCGACAACGGCTATGAGGAAAAAAAGAAGCTTCTTGAAGAAAATTATCACGCGCTCATTAAAGAAAAGGAA
>CAZIQU010000036.1:5087-9897 GCA_964541445.1 uncultured Lachnospiraceae bacterium
GAGGTAAATGAAAAGATCACCTCACTTTATCGTGACCGCAATGATGTCGCTGACAGGCTCTCCAAGGTAGAAGTGGTCATCGGCCGCACCGAGGTGGAGATCGACCATTTGCAGAACGATATGATGGAAGATTACTCACTGACTTATGCAGCGGCGATACCCTTAAAAACAGATATTGCCGACCTGGATAAAAGCGTGGCCGAAGCCGGTGAAATACGGGAAAAAATACGCCGGCTCGGTAATATAAATGTAGACGCTCTGGAGGAATATAAGCAGCTGAAAGAACGTTACGACAGTATGTGCACTCAGCGGGATGACCTTGTGCAGTCCCGAACCGACCTGCTGAAGATAATCGATGATATTTCCGCGGGGATGGAGGCCAAATTTAATGAAAGATTTGCCGTCATCCAGCGTGAATTCAATGACGTATTTCAGGCGCTTTTCAACGGCGGTGAAGCTACTCTGGTGCTGACCGACCCGGGAGATGTTATGGCCAGCGGCATTGATATCATCGCCAGACCGCCGAATACCAGGCTGAAAAACATAACCGCTCTTTCCGGCGGTGAAAAATCGCTTACCGCCATTGCGCTGATATTTGCAATCTTGCGCATAAAGCCGTCGCCTTTCTGCGTGCTTGATGAGATCGATGCGGCGCTTGACGACGCTAATGTAGCCCGTTTCGGCGAATTTCTCAATCGAGTGAGCCAAAACAACCAGTTTATAGTTGTAACACATAAGAAGAAGACCATGGAATCGGCGGGGTCGCTTTACGGAGTAAGCATGGGCAGCGACGGCCTCACTAAGGTAATCAGCGTAAAGCTCAGCGATATAGAGACCGATGAGAAAGGCGAATATGAGCTCGGATAAACTTAACGAAGGTTTTTTAAAGACCAAAAAAAGCTTTGCGGAAAAAATCAAGGCCGCTTTTACCGGCTCGATCGATGAAGACCTGTATGAGGAGCTGATCGAGATTTTGGTTTTAAGCGATGTCGACTATGCCACAGCTGAAAAGATCATCAAAAATGCCGTTTCGGAGCTTAAACGGCAGGATATGACTGATATTGAAGCTGTTAAACAAGCCGTCAGAAACAGTGCCCTGTCGTTTCTGGCCGATAAACAGGAGATAAGCGAACCGCTTGTTCCCTGTCTTATTCTGGTAGCGGGAGTGAACGGCGCCGGCAAGACCACAACGATAGCCAAATTGGCAGCGCGGTATAAAAGTGAGGGAAAGACCGTCATGCTGGCCGCTGCCGATACTTTCAGAGCTGCCGCATCCGAGCAGCTCAGCATCTGGGCAGAACGTCTGCAGGTGCCCATTGTGAAAAGTACTTTAGGGCAGGACGCCGCCGGGGTAATCTATGACGCGGCTGCGTCTGCCGCCGCCCGCAGCATCGATGTGCTTTTATGCGATACCGCCGGACGGCTGCAAAACAAGGCAAATTTGATGAATGAGTTCGGTAAAATATGGCGCGTATGCGAAAAACAGGCCGGTGAACGCCATATATACGAGCTTCTTGTCCTCGATGCCATGACCGGGCAGAATTCTCTCAATCAGTTTGAGGAATTCGCAGCGGTAAAAAAGCCGGACGGAATCATTCTGACCAAGACGGACGGTGCGGCTAAAGGCGGCATAATACTTACCATAGCTTCGCGCTGCGATGTGCCGGTGTGGTATGTGGGCACCGGGGAGGGCGTGGACGATATCGCTGAATTTGACGCGGAAGCCTATGTCAACGCCATTATTTAAACTGTTTTTATTTTTTAATTATAGGTATCTATCAGGTTTAAGATCGTTTTCGGTGTTTCGGTGATAATGCCGTCGGGAGATATCTCGACGGCTTTTTTTAAGTCTTCTTCGCTGTCAACTCCCGATACGAATATGCTGACATTGCGGTGCTTCAGTGAAGCCAGCATCAAGCGCGAATATTTATCTATTTCATCGACAGGAATCTCCACGAACTGAAATTCGATATTTGTATACAAATTGCCGATGAATAGCTTACAATACGCCGAAAAGCGTGTCAGCTCCTTATCGAAAGGCTCGGTAAGAATCGCGGAATTGGTATACGAACGGGCATAGTTTATAACATCGGTGTCTCCCTTGACGACAACCCGCATAGAAAGCTGCTTTTGCCTGATCATCTCACAAAGCAGCACTGCGGCGCGTAAACCCTCTTCGCCCTGCTGATTTATTTCCACAATATAGTTGGAATAAGGGAAATTGTCAAAAAAGTCTTCCAGTTTTACACAGTTTACTATTTGATCGCGGTAGGGGAAAGATGCCCCGTCGTTGGAAAAATTATAAGCGAAATTGAGCGCGGTGAGCTCGTCGTATGTACTCTCTGATATTTTTCCGTCGAACCCGGTGCTTTCCGAAAGCGCGTCGTTGTCGGCGATTATAAGCACCTCATCAGCGGTCATATATACGCCTACCGAAAAATACATTATCCCGTAATAAGAAGCGGCATTGAATGAATTCATAACATTCTGCGGATATTCCGGTCCGCCGCCGGACTGCGTGGCGATTATGATATCCTCTGTTTTGGAAAACGGATTTACGCTGATAGCGTCACCGGCAGGAATGATATTGATCAGCAGTATTACCGCCAGAAAAAAGATCAATATTCTCAGCAATCTTTTCAGTATAAGCAAGGTTCTTGCCATCCTTTCTTTTCTATTATACAGAAACAACCGGTTTTTACTAAGCGGCAGGCTTTTTTTAATGCCGATTATTCTTCTACACAAATCGCCTGCGCCGATAAGTATAATTTTATTTAAGGATGCAGCAAAGCGAAATGAAACAGGAGATAATTAAAAAAATAGCTTCATTGCTCTTTATGTTAACGGCAATGTCCGTATTCGTGATTTTGTGCCTACCGCAGACAGGCAGCGACAATCTTTCCGTGAAGCTCACGGCGGCATTGTTTTATTTGCTTTCCATGGCAGTGTATATATGCTCGTATTCGTGTAAACCGGCAGGCGGGCGCCGCAGCACAGTAAGACTGTCCGCGCCGTTGGAAAGAGTTTACGGGCGCGTAGTGAATGTGAAAACGTTTGACGGGCTGAAAGCGATCGGTGAGAAAAAAAAGAGCTCGCTGATGGAATACCTGCGGAAAGACGGCGCGGCGGAATATTATGTGGTTGATGGCGGATGCGTATATCGATGGCAGCGTGAGACAGCGGAAGCGGCGGCGTGCGAAACTGAATAAGCGCCGGGGTTACCCGGCGCTTATTTCGGCGTTTATTTACTCAGACTTGCGGTTGGAAGACGATCTTTCTTTTTTTTCGGACTTCTCTTCCTCATTTTTACGGCTGCTTCTTGAGCAGTTGTCGTTCTTTCGTTCTCTTTCTTTGTTTTCGGTCTTACGGGAGCTTTTTTCGTTTTTAGTCATTTAATTTGTCACCTCTGAGCATAGTATGTGCGCGGTATATTGTTTTAATACGAAAAAAAATTGAGAAATTTATCCATTTGTCAGGCCTTAAATTGCAGTGTCAGTTATAATATGATATTATCATAGACAATAGCGGAGGTATAAAAATGGACAGTCAATTTCATATAGATAAGCGCAGAGAACTGCTTGATAAAATGCCGAATAATTCGCTGGCAATCATATCAAGCGGCCTGTTGTACACATCTTCAAACGATCAGAATTTTCCTTATGAGGTAGAAAGAAACTTTTTTTATTTTACCGGGCTGGAATTTCCCGGCATGAAGCTCATTTTCATAAAAACGCAGAAAATGACGGGTACATGCCTTGCCATTCCCCGACGCGATCCTTTTAAGGAAAAATGGACGGGTATTATCCCCAGTGACGATTTCTGCCGGAAGACCAGCGGCGTTGCCGAGATCATTTACAGCGATGAATATGATGATTACATCTATTCCCTGATCAACGGCGGCGTTGATAAGTGCTTCCTTTACGGCGATCTGCTTAAGAATGCGGCGGTAAAGAGCGAGCGCAATGTTATGTTGGCGTCTTTTGCCCGAAGATATCCTTTCGTAGCAATAAAAGACCTATCCGTGCTGACGCTGCCCATGCGTGCCGTGAAAAACGAGCAGGAAGTGACACAGATAAAAAAAGCCGCCCATGTGACGAAGCTGGCTATCGAAGAGATGCTTAAATTCATTAAGCCGGGCATTAAGGAATATGAGCCGCAGGCCGCTTTTGAGTATGTAGTCAAACGCAACGGCTGTTCTCTGGCTTTTAACACCATTGCCGCCGGCGGAGCCAACGCCGTAACTTTGCACTATATGACCAATAACGATACCCTTAATGACGGGGAAATGCTTCTGGTCGACTGCGGCGCTGCTTACGGCTGGTATAATTCCGATGTGACGCGCACATTCCCCATAAACGGCAAATTCACCGACAGGCAGCTGGAGATATACAACATCGTGTTGGGCGCCAATAAAGCCGTTGTCGCGGCAATCAAGCCCGGAGTGACGATGGCACAGCTGAATGATACGGTCATTAACTATTACGCCGCCGAGCTGAGCCGCATCGGCCTGATAGATAAGCCGGAAGAGGTGAGCCGATATTATTATCACAGCGTTTCTCATTCTTTGGGGCTGGATACTCACGACATGCTCGACCGTAAGCTGCCGTTGGAAGCCGGCAATATCATCACGGTGGAGCCCGGCCTTTATATAGCGCAGTACGATTTGGGCATACGCATCGAGGATGATGTGCTGGTGACTGAAAATGGCGGAGAGGTACTCACTGATATTTTGCGTGAACCCGAAGAAATAGAAGAGTATATGGATGTTTGGGAGGTAAAGTAAGGATGACGGCGAAAAATAAATATGCCT
>CAZIQU010000037.1:0-9849 GCA_964541445.1 uncultured Lachnospiraceae bacterium
GCCCGGTATTTTTCAGGCAGCCATAGGCAAACCGGCTCTCCGCATAGGGATTTCATACTCGTTAGTATGCCCCATACATCACAGCCAACCTCTTGACAGTAGCTCCAATATTCGTCGGCTTTTACTCCGCGCTTGATAATCACCTTGCGCTCCGGCTTTTCAATTACCTGAATAAAAATATTCGCTATGCTCTCCATTGTCTTATTCTCCTTCTGCAAATCTCTGAATTTAACGCCGTAGGGGGTAAAAAGTGAAAGCGGAACAGGCTCTTTCGCATATTCATACGGATTTTTTCCGAATTCATTATGAAAGGCTCGCCGATATCCGTCTACGCTGTCGTAGCCACTTTCATACGCGATATCGATCACCTTACATTTTTCATCACGCAGCCGCAAGGCCGAGCGCGGAAGGCGCAGCCGCCGGATATAATCTGCCGGGGCAAGCCCTGTTAACTCCTTAAATATCCGCGCGCAATAAAAGGGAGAAAACAAAGCAGCCTCAGCCAAATCGCATAAGGTGATTTTTTCGGCAGCATGGGCGGCGATGTAGTCCTGCATCCTTTGAACAGCCAAAATCTTATCCGTCATTTACATTACCTCCTGACAGAATCTATTATTGCAGAAACAGAAAATAATTTCTCGACTTTTCTTGCTGCGCTGCATCTTATGCTTTATGACTCTTTCAGCGTTTGTTTTATCAATGGGGGAAATTTTTTATCTCTTTTGTCTGGGTCGACGCTTTTTTTACTTGCGGAGGGTGAATGACATTATCTCTCGCAATAAAAAATCCCCTTTGTTTTGGTCGGAAGCACGGTAATAACTTAAATATACCTTTTCTTTTGAGCAGGCATAATTTTTAAGTATGCCATAACCGCAAAATTCTCAAAATTATTACCGCTTGCCGCCCTGCCATACATTATAGTATATAAGAATATCAAGCGTAACATATGTGCGGTATTTATCCGCATAACACAGCCCTGTTATCACTCCGGTATATCCATACGATATACAAAATATAAGCTCTGCTCCCTTCTCACTTGTACAGCGGCGGCCGATGTCATCAAAGGGCTTTCATCTCTGCCGCTCAATTTTTTGCATTCCGCTGTTAATCTTACGCATAGATCTGACCCCATGAAGCACCTCGCGGCTCTTTTCACGCGCCGGCAGGCTGAAAGTATCGCCCGATGGCAGATATTAAACTTTAAAATTTATACGATAAATGCTATACTGCCTTTATACAATTCAACAACAAATCGGCACAAACTGCCTGATGTATCGTAAGGAGAAGCGCAGCAAATGGGATATAACGCTTTGGAGAAAATGAGAATACTGAACAGCAGCCGCTACGGCCTCGAAAATTCCGTAAGTATACCGGCGCCGCCGCCGACAGAGAGAAATTACGGCAAAGAGGCGCTTGCCTTCATCCGCGAATGCTGCGAAGACCTGAAGTTTGATACCGCATCCGCCGGGCGCGCTGCACTTGCCGACAGTGACGGACGCAGCAGCGGCAGGGGGCAGATACCTTATAATATGGAAAGAGATCTCGACCGGCTGAGTCTTGAGGCCGCCGCGGGTCGTTTTCTGGCTTCCGGTACGCGGGAAGACGCTTTTGATATTTATTATTGCTACTGCGAGATATTTAAGCCTTTCGGCGGCGGCTATGACGCGGCCGGGCTGCTGCTGGAAATGCTGAGCGAGCATGAAGCCAACGCCAGTTCGCTTCTGATGAAGCACCGCGACCATTATTCGCACAGCGTATATGTGTTTCTCATCGGTCTGAGCTTATATAAAAATCTTGCTGTTTTTCGCAAGGCGTATAACGCAGCCTACGGCCTTCGCGACGGCAAGGAAGCCGCCTGTCATTTTCTTGAATACTGGGGGCTGACCGCTCTCTTTCACGATGTCGGCTATCCGTTTGAGATCGCACATCAGCAGATGAAAGCCTATGTGTGCAAGCTTGATAAGAACAACAACGATGCCTACGGCTTCTCGCCGTATGTTTCCTATAAAAATATGGATGATTTCGCGCTTTCCCGCCTGGGCGACCTTAACGGACTTTATGCGCGCGCGGTTACGGAAAGGCTGCGCGCAAGCTATTTGAACCGCACTGATGTCGAAGCTTACTGCGCCGAACACCGGCTGCGCCAAACGCTTGCCGACCGTGCCGTACACGAAAATCCGGCGGAAATGGACTATCTTTATATGGATCACGCCTATTTCAGCGCTCTGATGCTGATGAAGGCTTATCTGGGCGGGCATAAAGATATCGAGGCTTTTGAGCAGGTGCCGGGGGCGGTCACGGATGCTTTCTGCGCCGTATTGCTGCATAACAGCCTGTTTAAATTTACCGTGCGCGGTTTTCTGCACACGAAGGAGCCGCTCCGTCTTAATGACGGGCAGCCGCTCGCCTATTTGCTCATGCTTTGTGATGAGCTGCAATGCTGGGACCGCACTTCTTACGGTCAGAACAGCCGCGGCGGTATATACGCCTTTGATTTCGATTGTGAATTTCCCGCGGAAGGCGGTATGCGCTGGCACTATTTTTACGATAAAACCTACGAAAACAAAGTACTCGCGGCCAAGTCATACAAAGATATGCTTCACGACGGCTATACAAAAAAATCGGGCGCGGTGAGAAAAGACCGCAGCAAATTTATCGACGATATCGACGAAATCGTCAGCGTTAAAGATGTGATACCCGCTTTTGAGCCCGATGTACGCTCCGCCGACAGCGGCGACATTATAAAAGTAACTATTGAGGATAAGCACAAGAAAAAAGGGCTTTATCTTTCGGACAGCAGCTACCTCAACCTTTACGAATTCGCTTTGGCGCTCAACGGGCGCTATGCCGGCGCGGCGACCGCCGAGGAGATGAAAAGAGCTTTCGAGGAGAATCTTTCTCTCGAATACAAGCTCTCCAACATCGCTCAGGCCAAGGGCTTTGCCGCTAGGCTGGAGACGATAGGCTGTTTTTATACCGACCGTCCGGTAGATTATGCTCCGGTCACAGATTTCAAGACACTCACGGAGGAGCCGGGACACGAAAATGATTTCGTAAATATCTCTATCGCCGAGCATGAGCGCTGGTGCGCCGAAAAACGGGCGATGGGCTGGACCTGCGGTGCCGACGAAAACGACAAGATCAAGCGTGAGCGCACGCGCCTGCATCACGATCTTGTTGATTATTCCGCGCTGGAAGCAGCGGAGAAATTTAAGGATTCAAAACCGATGGAGCAGATGATAGAGCTTATCAAAGAGTACGACGGACTGACGATATACCGAATGCGGTAGAAGCTTCAGCCACACGAAGCGCACCGCGCGCTTTGATCGGCACAATGGGGACAGGTCTCAAAAGGCGGGGCTCAAAAAACGGCCTAAACAAGCCAAAAATCGAGATCTGACCCCATGGAACATGACTGCGCCGGCGGGATTTCGCGCGCGTGCCTTGCCTCCGGCGATTCACCGGCCGCAAGCTCTCTCGGCTGCTTGAACAATTTCTTCTTCAAAGCTTTGTCTGACTTCTGCGGGTCAGTTCAAAAACCTCGGGAGTTTTTTCGCAGCTCGTTTTTACGGTAATTTGCTTACTTTTTTTATTGCCCGAATCGACACCTGTTTTTTCAGCGTGTCGCTCATCTTGTTTCGCTCTTGATCTTCTCCCATATGCCAATCAGTTTATCCGCCTGTGTTTCCTGCATCATCAGCAATTTTTCGATACCCTGCTGCGCAGTCGCACCGAAATCGCTGAATGCCGTCGGCACTTCATTGCCGGTAAAATAGGGCATGTTTTTGAAAGAATAATCCGGTGCAGCATCGAAAACACATGCTTCCGCCAGCGCTGCCCGAAGATATTCTTCTGCGTTTTCCCATTTATCTGCGCTGCCGGCAGCGCAGGCACATACCGCAAGGTTTTGCGCCAGCATCATATTCACTTCGCTGACTGCGCCGACCCGTTTCAGCGGGCGCATAACATCACATATCCATTCCGCGGCACTCAGCGCATGTGCGTGTTCTTTTAACTCTCCGTAGGCGTTTATATAACCGAGCATGACACGGTCAAGCTGCCCAAGTGTATTCACCAGCGCCGACGAAAGGTACGGCAGCGCCTCCTGCGGTTTATGCTCCTCCAAAGCCAAAATAAAGCCGATGTTTGCGTCATTCAGCCCGGCGGCGTTGTTATCTTTCATTTCGTCTAAAGCACGGCCGGTATTACCCAGTGAGCAGAGTACATCAGCGATGTTGTTGCGGATCGTCCAGCGATTGATATGAACGTCGGTATTCTGCTCAATGAGCTCAAGAGAGCGCTCGAAAAGCTCCAATGAACGGCGCAGGTTTTTCTTCCTGCTCGGCGCGTTCTTCTCCTGTTCCACCCCTTTCAGCGAATAAAGGATCGCCGTCGAAAAAACAGCCTCAAAGCTGTTCGGATATCTCAGCAAAAGCCTTTCCGCGTCAGCAGTCGCTTCATCAAAATGCTTTTCATTGCGGAGAGTGCGTATTCGCCCCAGTTGATCTTTTAAGCCGTTATTCTGCAGAGTATAGCCCAATAAAACATCTACGGAAGTGTCAAAGAACCCGGCGAGTTCCATAAGTGTGCTCAAATCGGGCGTTGTCGAGCCTGATTCCCAACGGGAAACGGCGCCGACGGTAACGCCCATTGCTTCGGCGAGCTGCTCTTGTGTCAGCTTTCGCTCTTTGCGAAAAGTCTTTATATTTGCGGCGATTTCAATCTTCATATTATTCTCCTTGGTTCAGCGCAGCATACCGCCGAAGTAGGTATCTCTGCGAATACGCAGTTCATCGATGTTACGGCAAACTTGTGCTTCGTTTAACAATCGTGCGGTGACCGCGGTTTTGTTGCTGTTTTTTCGCTGCGCTTTCAGTATATTAAAAAGCTTATTTATTATAATATCGGGCGTAAATGCTTCTTGTGTGCTGTATTCCATGTCGTTGCCTCTCTCTTTACAGCAGTATCATAACGTAAAAGATAATAAGACAACATACCCTCGTTCTCAATTTACTCAAATGTTTTATTGCACAATACGCAAATTCATTGTATCATCTCACTTAATTTTTACAAAAGAGCATGCTGCCGGTAATCAGTATCGTGCCGGTGGGTTTATATCTTTAAAGCCACGATACCGCCCAAAGAGCCAATGAATTTTTGACCTTGGCCGGTGGGATAATTAACACCTTCGCAATGGATATTCAGGTCTCATTGTGGGGTAGCTGTGTTTATTTGAGGGTTATGAGTCTATGTTGTACAATGTATTCAAAATAATTGAGATAATTAAGTAGGTTATTTATATTTTGTGAAAAGGCTATGAGCGGATATATTATGAGCGAAGAACGGAAAAGCTTTATGCTATTGCTTTTGCGAAAAAACATTCCTCACTGAATATCTGAGAATATGTATGCTGGAGGAGCCGCAGGTTAAGTATATGATCTCGTGATAACCGCAGCTAAGTTTACCTGAACGGCAAAATGTTTTTAAGTAGTGATTAATTCAGATGTTTTGAGCTTCGTTTCTCTTATAATAAGCTCTGACAGGATTAGGCAGGCGGATAAAGGCCATACATCTACTAAAATTTGAGTGCAAAAAACAGACCTGTACTTGTCGCAAATAGCTCGCCTACGGCAAGTTTTTCCCTTGATTGTATCGACAATGTTACAAATTTGTGTTATACTCCCTTTGCATATATAAGAGGAGAATCGGAAATGTTCGGAAGAAAAAAGAGACCGCAAAACGAAAACACGGAGCCTAAAACGCCGGCAGTTGACTGTGACAGCGCCGAGACAGATGACAGCCCTAAAAAACTGCTCATTCTCTATGTTCTCGATGTGCTGAAAAAATATTCTTCACCGCAGCATAAGCTCACGCAAAACGAGATAATCAGCCATATTAATGAGGATTTCGGTATGGAATGCGAGCGCAAGGCCGTGGCCCGCAATATTCGGGCGCTTATCGCCTACGGTTACGATATAGAACAGTACGAGGATAACAACGAGGGCTACTGCCTCAGGGAAAAGCCCTTTGCCGAGGACGATGTCTTCACCGTGTGGGAAGGACTGATGTCCGCGAAATATATCGCCCCCGAGGTCTGCCGGCATGTTCTCGACAGGCTCAACGACTACTGTCCGACCGATTACGCAGTTGACGGCAAGACTGTCGGCGGCGGACTGTATTTAACCAAAATACCGCCGAGAGATGTTTTATCTGCCAATCTGCCGCTGTTGTACCGGGCGCTGAAGAATAACCGCCGGGTAAGGTTTATGCTGCGCGGCCGTGACCGCGACAATAAGCCGGTCGATCTGTGGGAGGAAACGGCGGAATACAGCATCTATGCGCTGCTTAATATCGAAAACGACTTCTATCTGGCGGCGGCAAAGAGCGACAGCGCGCTTATGGAATGCTTTAAGGTCGCCGAGCTTGGCGATATTACCGTGACGGATACCGAAAACGCCAGAATAAAGACGGTCAACGGTTATGAAAAGGGGTTTGATAAGGAGTTTTTTGCCGCGCAATTCATCACCGGCTTCGGCGGAGAAATAAGCGACTTCATCGTGAAGATAAAAAATGACAAGCTGAACGAAGCGTTTGAAATTTTCGGCAGCGAAGCCCGCGTACTTCCCGATGAGAACGGCGAAGACGCCGAGACGACAACGCTGGATATAACCGCAAACGCCGACAGAATTTTCCTGTGGGCTTTCAAAGCGGCGGAATATGTTGAAGTAATGCAGCCGGCGGCCATGCGCTTTCGCCTGAAGGAGTATTTTGATTTGATGTGCTGGAAATACCGCTGATCGCCGCCGGGTATTTTTTGTAATTTATCCCTGATTGCGGGCGGCGCGCATTCTTCGGCATCAGCTGTTGTGCTGCTGCGGCTGCCATTCAAGGCGGGTTGTTCCGGCATCAATTTTTTCATGTCGCCGCGCTGATATAATTCTTTATTCCTAACATAAAACCGTAAAAAGCGCAGAGCAAAGAAAAAGAATGTTATTCCCGCCGAGGACAGAGCAAAAGGCGTTTTTTCCATATCGGGAGTCTGTCGAAACGGGAGCCGAAGAAAATATGGCGGACTGCACAGCGCATCCGTTTTTCTTCTTTTTGAAGCCGTCCGTTTTCATTGGCATACCTATGCTTTTAAATTAAACTTATTTTTGTATTACTGTATTCAAAGCAAGCATCGAAAAGTATTTGTACAGTGAATTTTGCGAAACGGGAAATGAACATGAAGAAAAAAAAATTGTCGATAATGCTTGCTGCCATAATGGCAGTATGCATGCTGCCGACAGCGACATTTGCCTCCTCTGAGGATGCCGGCTTACAAACAGGAACGCCCGCCTTTACGATAAACAGCAGCACTGTGGCCTTTGGCGGCTATGAATGGTGGGTAATAGGCGACGGAACAAGCGGCGTAAACCCCGTTTCGGGGACTATAACGCTGTTGACAAAAACCTGCATCGAAGCAGTCTTCTTCCGTACAGTGGAATCCGATAACTCGGAAAACGCTGCGCAATATCCTGCCGGAACCGGAAATTACTACACCAACAACCCAAGCGGCATGGACGCGTGGACAGCGCCCACTGAATATGCGGGCAGCACATTACAGCAAAAGATGCAGCAGCTTGCGGAATCGCTCGGCGATAATGAAGAGGCGCTTATAACGGCGCGTGATTTGACGACAGCCGACGGTATCTTAAACCACGGTATCAGCGGCCAAAAGTATTGGGCATTATCCAGAGATGAGTGGGGTACGATCAATAATACCACGGTGACAGCCAACAGCCTATGGTGGTGGCTTCGTTCTTCCTCCACTAATACCTTTGCGAACTGCGTGAACGGCAGCGGTGAACTTACATATGCCGTTACTGCCGCTACCGCTCACTATGCGCGGCCCGCATTCAACTTAAATCTGTCAAATGTCCTCTTCACATCGGAAGCAGGACAAGACGGCAAGTCCTCCGCGACAGCAGGCGGCGGGTTTTCCCCCGTGACAGCGCCGACCGGCACCGTAAAGTTCACGATGGAGGAAGCATCACGCAACGGCTTTGCCGCGAACGGCACGGCGGTAAGCGGAAACACGCTGACGATAAGCTATACCGGCGCAAAAGTGGGAAGAAACGAATATGTTTCCGCCGTCATCAAACGAACCGACCCTGATACCGATGTGACCATCCTCACCCATTATGCCAAGCTCGTAAAGCCGGACAGCACGTTCGGTACTGCCACGCTCACCCTGCCCGATGATTTTGACGCAAATACCGATACAATATATGTCTTTTCCGAGCAGGCGAACGGCGACCTGTATACAGACTTTGCGAGCAAGCTCAGGCTTGTGTCGCTGAGTGTGGTAAGGAGCATTGCAGGCATTGCCAAGACGGCAACGGTCGGCCTTGTGGATACTTATACCGTCACCTATACCGACGGCACGACCTCAACATTCACCGTTACCAACGGCACGGGCGGTGCTGACGGACAGAACGGAGCAGACGGAAAAGAGATTGAGCTTCAGGCGGATACGACTTCCGGCTATATAAAGTGGCGCTATGTGGGCGAAACATCATGGCAAAACCTTATCGCGCTTTCCGCGATCACGAGTACGGGCGGCGCGGACGGGCGTGACGGTGCGGCCGGACAAAACGGCATCGGCATTCGCTCTGTCACCATCGGCGCCAATGAAGACCTTATCGTCACCCTGACGGACGGTTCAACGCAGAATGCGGGCAAGCTCGCCGGGGCTGACGGTACTGACGGGGCTGACGGCAGCGACGGCACGGGCATAGCCGCCGTAAAGATAAATGACGCGGGCGACCTTATCTTCACACTGACCGATGGCAGCGAGCTCAACGCGGGCAATGTCCGCGAGGCTGTAACTGTTATGTCGAACGAAACACCCGCATACGAGGGGCTTATTTTGCCGGGTTTCATTATTGCCCTGCTGGGTCTTCTGGGCAATTTGGGGTGGATTATTCCCCTCGTCAAAAAGCGCAGAATGTAGGCGAATAATCGCTTTTATCAAGGCGGCTGAGTATAATCAGCCGCCTTTTTTTACCCGCAAAGCCACTGAGTGCCGTTTCAGCGGTGACCGCACCACCGCCGTTGTTTTTTTAAAGGGCGCAAAGCCCGCGGCGGCGAGCTGCCGGTATTTGCCTTTCAAAAGGCACCAGCAAGCGCATGGTGGGCGGCGTTCATTCTTTGGGCGGGCTATTAAAAACGCTCAGCTTATTCACTCTTTCGTCCGCCGTGCTTAGCGAAAAGATAATCGAAGTCTTTTGAGAGAAAGTTCTTAGGTCTTTTTCTCCCGAAATCCGGCCTATGCCGCGGTTAAATTTTGAATGCAAAACGAAGAACTGTCCTCCTTCTTTCTAACCTCAAAAACTCCAATTTGCGCATATCTCTCATTTTTTTTGTTTTTCCATTGCTACCCCATTTTATAAGTTTAGTAGTTCTGAAACTTATAGCAAAATAAAATTTTAAAAACATGTTGACAAATAAAATTTTGCGTGGTTTAATTTATTTGAAATAGTCACGCGCGACTAAATGGTTTGTTGAATCAGCTTATTCTCCAAAAGCGCTCATTTTGAGCGAATCAAACAAACCTATGTACCATCTATTACCCAGCATGAAAAGAAGGAGGAGTAATATTTGAACAACGATGAACTTTCAGCTTATAGGTTAAAAATCATCCGCGAAGCTACGCAAATGAAAAAAACCGATAGAGTACCGCATTTTTCATTTTTTGTTACATGGAAAATACTTGATTCCGGTTATAAGCTTACTGAAGCTATGAGCGATTACAACATTATGGAGAAAGTTATAAGAACACATCAGGAAAAATATTGTTTTGACCAA
>CAZIQU010000038.1:0-9768 GCA_964541445.1 uncultured Lachnospiraceae bacterium
CCCGCCGAGCCGAGCCCCTGACGGATCACCGGTTTGAAAAATAAAAAGCATCTATTCGGATGCTTTTTTTGTTGATATGCAGAAGTATGCGGTCAGGGGTAACTCGAACCCCTTCAATGCGAGGCCGCGGCTGATACGGGCAATAATCAGACCGGCGCAAAATAAAAAAGAAAAAGCATGATGAACAAAAGAGAAAAGCCCCGGCCGCTTAGGGCGCATTGCGCCCGCCGAGCCGAGCCCCTGACGGATCACCGGTTTGAAAAATAAAAAGCATCTATGCGGATGCTTTTTTTGTTGATATGCAACAGTAAGCAGGGGCGGATAATATCCGCCCCTGCTTACTTCGTTGATTATCGGTTTCTCAATATGGCAAAAACCTTTAATGACTGCATTATCTGCAATTAAAATGGCTTTCGAAAGGTCCGGCGATATATCCCGTTAAAATGTATTCGCGGGTCTTATTTCATCCGTCCTCTGACCGCCGACTGTGTAAAGATAAACGGCAAGCCGCTAAAGTCTTATCACCGCGTTTACAAACGCCATTACATACGCTTCTCTTTTGGCGGTCTCCTCCGCGGGAATCGGCAGTGTCAGCTTGGCAGCGAGCTGCGTGAGCCCTTCGGGATATTGGGAAACATCTATTTTTTCACTCATTTTTACAGTCTCCTCTGTTTAAACTCTGTAATTGTGCACGAAATCACATACGGCTTTCAAATTCTCCGCCGTGCAGTCGCTATGGTACGAAGCCATTTTGTCCTGCGAGAGGACAAAGCCGCCGTCGGCGCCGAGCTCGTCGATAAGTTTTTTGGTGTAATCAACACATTCCTGAGCGGAAGCCTTGCCCAAAAGCGCCGTAGTCATGCCGCCGAGTATGGCCGCGTTCGGCAGCTGCTTTCTCAGCTCGAAAACGTCGTCGTTCTCGATATGCAGCGTCAGTGTTCCCTTAGGGTAATCCTTGAGATAATCCCAGAAGCGCGCTCCGGCTCCTTCGGTGAACATGCGCACGGTCCATTTCTTTTCGGCCGCGAGATCGAGTATCTGTTTAAGGTACGGCCAGTAGTACATATCCCACTGCGAGGGGCTCATCATGTTCTGCGCCATCAGCACTACCTCGGTGTCGAATATCGCGCTCATGTCGGCTCCGGCGGGGGCGGCCTTCATCTTTTCGAGTTCCGGATAGAAGCAGGTCTGCGCCAGCTTTTCCAAAACATCGCACATATATTTTTTATCCTTGCGCATATCTATGGCCAGGCCCTTTATGCCGCGGGCGTAAAGGCATATCAGCTCCGCCGGTACCTGCGGAAAGCCCTTATAATTGGAATTGAACGGAATGCCGTACTTTTCGCGCATCTTCAGCATTATGCCGAAAGCATACTGCCCGTAAGCGGCGTTGGCGTCGATGGCCTTCTGGATTCTTTCAACGTCAAGGTCCTTGCCCCAATACGGGTACTTTTTGACCATGGCCTTTTCCCAGATAAATTTGTTGGGGTTTTCGGCGTACTCCATCAGCTCGTCATGCTCGGCGAAGCTGAAATCTCTGAAGTTTACGGCTCCTTTTTCATCGTCGATGTCGTAGCAGGGTGAATCCATCAGCTTTGAGGTGACATAATTGTTTCTGTTGCCCAGCTCAAGATAACCGTCAAAATCGTACTCATCCTGAAAAGCGTACTGAATCTTTTCCATCAGTTCATAGTCGGTCATCGCTTCCGTGAGCTTGCAGCCGTAATTCAGTATTTTCCAGGTAACGAAAAACGACATGTGCGGTATGCGTTCCGGTTTGTTCTGCATACCCATGGCATCGCGGAACAGTTTGATGCGGTATTGTTCCATTTCTTTTGGCGTCATGCTTTAATCCTCCGATTTATTGATGTCAGATTTAATTTGTTGAATAAATTATAGATTTATAATAACAGCGTTCGCACTGTTTTGTCAATAGTAACACCGTATTTTTAATTTGCGGTAATATCTGAAATGATATTCTTATTTTGCGATTTGTTTTTTCAGTATAAAAGGCCTGGCGAAAACCGATAAAAGCTCTGTGAATGCAAAAGATGAAAATACGGCACACCTGCCGCATCTGCCCGAAAACGGCTGATATTTATTTGTTTTGACAGCTTTCGTTAAATTCTCCGCACGGTATATAATAAGGTAAAGTCCGGCTTTGCCGGGTACGCTTATTTTACCGGAGGTATACGCCATGACGGGTTATCGTCGTTCGGAAGATACGATCAAAAAAATATCCTACACGGCATCGGTGATGTTTGCCGAAAACGGTTATACCAATACTACGGTGCGTGATATCTGCGCGGCGGCGGGGGTGTCGCTCAGTCGGCTTAATTACCACTTTAAGACAAAGCTCGATCTTGCTCTCTACATATTTAAAGCCACTCTGCGTGATGTGAACGAAGCGGTGAACCGGCGGCTGGCGGCCGAGAACGAGGGCCTGGTGAAATCGGTTGCTTATATTATTATTTGGATGGGAATATTCCTTGCGGAACGAAAATACAGCAAGTTCTGTGCCGATCTTGTCGATGAGGGCGTATTTGAGGATCTTATTTCCGGGCTTTTCGATGAACTGTTCACGCAGGCGGAATCGGACGTCATGATCGGCCGCGTAAATATAGATGCCGCCAATGGCAGGTTTTTGTTTATCTCCTCATTCGCTTCCCTCATTAGGGCCGAAGCCAACGGGCGTTTCGACAAAAGTGCTGAGGAATTTACCGACATCTTTGCTTATTTTTTTATGATGCTGCTGGGCGTGCCTTCCGCCGAACAGAAGAAAGTGTTGGCTGATGCGAAAAAGCTCTGAGCGCGCCGCGTCCGCGGCGTTGAAAAAACAAAGGGACAGTTCTCGCCTCCGGGGGTACAGCACCGCCGAGCGTGACCTGTCCTTTTAATTGCTGTTTTTTTATTCTGCAGCTCTTACCGATTCTTTTTCAGCGATATATCGCCGGCAGCCGTGGTTATTTTTATTGCCGCGTCTCCCGCAGTATCGAGACCGGGCATAACGGTGAAGTCGTTGGTAATGTCACCGGTGACGGTGCGTGTTTTCAAGGCGAATGCGCTGTCCGCCGGCAGACCGAGCTCAATGTCGCCCGAAGCTGTTTCCAGCTCCGCCTCACGCGGGCAGCCTTGGGCAAGTGCGCGTATATCGCCGGAATATGATCTGAGACGCATCGTTTCTGCCGTACCGCTGAAGAGTATATCGCCGGAAGCGGCGGCGGCACTGATTTCGCCGCTGTTTTCGGCGCGCATTGAAATATCGCCGGATGTGGTTTTTGCCGTAAGATGCTCCGTTTCGCCGGCGGCGGTGATATCGCCGGAGATGCTCTTTAAAACAGTTTCCGACGCGGTGCTGCCGGTCACGCTTATGTCTCCCGATGTAGTCTCAACGCTGAGGCGGCGGTACTCGCTCCGCACGGCGACATCGCCGGATACCGTGCCGATCTGCGCCCGGCCGAATTGCGTTTCGGCAGCGGACAGATCGCCCGATACGCTTCGGAAATAAAAATTATCGGCCTTTATACCGTTTACAGCCGTCTGTGCGGATACGGTATCGACACGGAGAGATTTAAGGGTAACGGCGGCCATGCCCGGCAGCTCGATACGCAGCCGCTTTGATAACATGCGTAAGCCCGCGGTGCCGCGGCAGTATTTTATCATCAGCACGCCGTTTTCGCAGGTGACCGCCATTTTCTCGTTATCACGCAGCGGGCGGCCGGCCGTTTCGGTCACGGCAACGCTTGCTCCGTCATACGGCAGAATCTCTATCTCACCGCCTGTCCACTGTATATCAAGCGAGTCGATCTCGGCGAATTCGCTTCTGCCGTCTTCGGCGGCGGTTGCCCCGCCCGCGGGGCGGGGCGGCGCCGGGGCTGTGGCCCCGGGCTTATCGCCGGTCTCGGCGATAACCGCCGCCGCCAGCCTTTCCGGCGTGCCCAGACGGGCTGTCGCATCCTCCTCGGGAATGCCGTCTTCCGTCATATCGCAGATCAGTTCATTATAATAGCTCAGCTGCGCGTCTCTTTCATCCTCGGGCCGCAGTACGACCGCGATTATTGCTGTTTTTCTATGTCAAAAGCGTCCTCAAGGCCGGCGGAATAGTATACGTTGAAATCATTGTCGATAAAGATGGCGTATGTGTCTTCGAGGCTGTCGATCAGCGCCATGCCGTCTTCCAGCCCCAGCGCGAAGACCGTTGTGCTGAGTGCATCGCCGTCCGTCGATTTATGACATATTATACTGACCGAAAGCAGACCGTTATCTACGGGATAGCCGGTTTCGGTATTGAGGATATGGTGATAAATCTTTCCGTCCTCGATGAAAAATCTTTCGTACACGCCCGAGGAGACTACGGTCATATCGTTAAGCTTTATTGTGGCTATTACCGTATTCATATCCTGAAAGGGGTACTGTATGCCCACCGTAAACATGCCGTCTTCGGCACCGGGTTTGCCGCCTACCAGCAGAATGTTGCCACCGAGATCGATTATGGCACTCTCCACCCCGCGCGAGAGCAGGTACTCTTTCATTTTATCGGCTATATAGCCCTTGGCGATGGCACCCAGATCAATTATCAGCTCGTCATCGCTTATTATTACGGTATTACCCTCCATGCTTACTTTTTCATAACCGACATGCTTGACGGCCTCGGCCAGCGCCGCCGCGTCCGGTGCGAAAGGCCTGTCGCCGGTGAAGTCCCATAGGGAGGTGATACTGCCGGCCGTGATGTCGAAGGCTCCGCCGGAAAGCTCGGCGTAATACAGCCCGGTGCGGATAAGCTCGGCGGTTTCGTCGGATACCGTCATATTCTCGCGGCTGTTCACCATCGCTATCTCGCTGCCCTCCACGGTACGGCTGAGCATGTTCTCGTACTGAAGGCATAAGTCCATGCAGTCGTCGATTATACTTTCATCGCTGCCGTCATAAAGCGTAACGGTGACCACGGTATTGAGCAGATATCTGCTTTTGCTCACCTTCTCAGGCGTTTTTTTATTCGTGCAGGCGGTGAGTGAAACCGTGCACAGCAGCAAGAGTGACATTATTGCTGCGGCGAGTTTTTTATTTATTTTGCTTGTCATTGTTATTACCTTTATTTTAGGAATGATTATTGTTATAATATTATAACATACATTATTGTGGTATCTCATACAGGCATTTTTATTATATGACGGCCGCATAGATTCAGTCAATACAGTTTCATGAGAGGTGAAAATGGATAGTGGTAAAAATGCGGTCTTTACCGGCGGCATACACCCTACCGACGGCAGCGATAAGGCTCTTAGCAAAGATAAGCCGATAACCGTATGGCATCCGGAGAAGGTGTATCTGAGTTTGGCGCAGACGCCTTCCAGCATTTGTGAGGCTGTCGTCAAAAAAGGCGACAGGCTTACCCGCGGTCAGCTGGTAGCCGAGCCGAAAAATTTTACGGCTGTCAGGCTGCACAGCAGCGTCAGCGGTACCGTTGAGAATATCGAGGTACAAACAAACGGCGGCAGGGAGACACAAGTGCTCGTTATTAAGGCTGACAGCGAACAGCCGTCGCCGAAAGATACGACATATCTTAATGAAGTTAAAAATATTTCCGGGTTTGAGCCCGAGGGTATCGTCAAGCTGATGGAGGACGGCGGCATCTGCGGTATGGGCGGCGCCGGATTTCCGACACATGTCAAATTCAAATCCGGCAAAAAAATCGATTATGTTTTGATAAACGCCGCCGAATGTGAAAGCTACCTGACTTGCGATTACCGGGTTATGCTTGAATACGGCGCTGCCGTCATCAACGGTGCGCAGCTGTTTGTTAAAGCGGCCGGCGCCGAAAAAGGTTTTATCTGTCTTGAGGACAATAAGCAAGACTGTGCCGAGCATCTTAACGAGCTTTTGCGCGGAAAAGATTTGCCATTGGAAGTAAAGGTCTTTCCCACCAGGTACCCGCAGGGCGGCGAACGTCAGCTTATTCAGGCGGCCTGCGGCAAGCAGGTGCCGATGGGCGGTCTGCCGGCCGACTGCGGCGTTATCGTCTGCAATGTACAGAGCGCCAAGGCGATGGCCGATATGGCTTTTGCCGGTGAGCCGAGCACATCACGGGTGATAACCGTAACCGGTCTTGTCGGCGAGCCCCAAAACTTTTCGGCGCCGCTGGGCACACCGATAAGCGAGCTCATTGAAGCCTGCGGCGGCATCACCGAGGAGCATAACCGCGTTATTTTCGGCGGACCGATGACCGGGCCTTGTATCGGCGCCGGATTGAATGCCGCCGACATAAAAGTATGTTTGACCAAGACCGGCGGCGGGCTTTTGGTTTTAAAAGATTTTGATTATACCGAGCTCAACTGTATGCGCTGCTCAAGCTGTGCCGAGGCTTGCCCGGCCGGGCTTACGCCTTGGAAGATCGACGCCGCCGAGCGCAGCGGTCTTTACGATGTCTGCGAAAAGCTTTACGCTGCCGAATGCATTGCCTGCGGGTGCTGCTCCTATGTTTGTCCCGCTAAGCGCGAGCTTACCTATCACGCAGCGGCCGCGCGGGATAAGGTTAAGGCCATTATCCGTGAAAGGGGGAAGAAATAATCATGCAGTTACGCACTTTTCCTCATTTAAGAACACCGAAGACGACGCAAAAAATAATGCTCGATGTTATCATCGCCCTTATGCCGGCGCTCATCGGTTCGGTATACTTTTTCGGGCTCAGCGCCCTCTGGCTGGAGCTGGCCGCAGTGGCCGCCTGTGTGGCGGCGGAAGCGGTATATGAGCTGATAGCCAAAAAGAAAGTGACTGTCGGCGATCTTTCCGCGGTAGTTACCGGTCTGCTGCTGGCGTTCAATATGCCGGCGGACTGCCCGCTTTGGGTGGCAGCGGCGGCCGGTGTTTTCTCGATAATTATCGTAAAACAGCTTTTCGGCGGTATCGGTTCCAACTTTGCCAATCCGGCTTTGATGGGCAGGCTGTTTATCATGACGGTCTATCCGCAATATACTATGCACTACACATCTACGCTGCCTGACGCTGTCTCTTCTTCTACCGTGTTGGGTCTGGTAAAGGCCGGCAGCGAAGTGCCTTATTCTTATTTGGATATGTTCCTCGGCAAGATTCCGGGGGCTATAGGTGAGACCAGCGCACTGCTGATACTTATCGGCTTTGTGTTTCTGGTATTGCGCCGCGATATAAAACCGCTGACAACACTTGTGTATCTGGCGGCAACGGTGGCGATAACCTCGTGCTTCGGTATGGATCCGCTGATCAGCCTGCTGGCCGGCGGACTTATGCTGGGCGGCTGCTTTATGCTTACCGATTATCCGGCAACGGCAACTTCTTCCCGTATCGCCGCGGCGCTGATTGCGGCGGTGGTGACGGCATTGATCAGGATATATGCCAAATTGCCGGAGGGCGTTTGTATCGGCATTCTTACCGCCAACTGTTTTACGGGTTTGATAGATAAACTGGTAAAACCGAAGATATACGGTATGAAATAATAGGGGGAAAACAGAAATGAAATCAACAAATAAAGGCATTCTTACTTTGATATTGGTGCTTATTATCGCTTTCGGTGTAGTATGCGGCGTCAAGTTTCTGGCGCCCGCTCAGACGGTATCAGACGGCGGTCACGGTAATTCACAGGGTGGCGGCGGCAGCGAAGAAGGCGGCGGTACTTCCGCGGAACCGCTCAGCTATACGCCGGGTACTTATTACGGAGTGGGCAAGGGCAGCGGCGAGATCATCGTCAAAGTCACCTTCACCGAGGATGCCATCACTGAGGTCGATGTGCTGGAATACAGCCATGAAAGCGCCGGTTACCGCGAGGAACCCGTGGCAAAGCTGCCCGGCATGATCGTCGCGGCCAACAGCTGGGATGTTGACGTGGTCAGCGAATCCACGGTAACGTCAAAGGGCATACTTTCAGCGGTGGAAAATGCCGCGCTGCAGGCGGCCGGTCAGTTGGAAATCTACGAATATACGGGGGAATGAGATGAAAAATAAATTTCCCGGACAGGCTTTGGCACTCAGCTTGCTGCTGTTTTCGGGTATGCACTCCAAAGCTGCGAATCTGACCCTGCGTGACGCTTTTGTAGTAGGCATTATCGTGGTGTTCTGCGCCGTGCTGGCCGCAGTTATGCGCAGTAAAGAGGACAGCGGCAATAAAACTGCGGCGGCGGTCGTCTGCGGGCTGGTTTTTGCGGGGCTGGCATACGCGGCTTACAGGTTCGCGGCGCTGACTCTTGATACGATCATGTATATAAAATTTGCCGCGGTCGCCGTTGCCGTCGGGGTATTCGCCTATACACTGGAGGTCGGCAGCGATACCGACGAGGTACTCAGGCAGAGCGCCGTGGCTTACGGTATGCTGCTTTTAACGGCAGCGGTGCGTGAACTGGCATCTTACGGCAGTGTATTCGGTTATGTTTTAACCGAAGGCATGCTCGTTTCCTCCGCTTACGCTAAAATCGCCTGCGGTTTCATCTTTGCCGGTATATATGCCGGGTTAGCCGGTCTTGCCCTAAAGGTACAGTCCGATACATGCGGCATTTTCGTCGTGGGACCGGCTGTTGTCGTTCATTTGATCGGCTCGGCGGCCGGCTCCGACGGAATAATCTCCGCATGTCTGCTGGCGGTGCTGGCGACACTGGCTTTTGTTTCCGTAAAAAACCGCAATATTTTTGCGGCGGCGGGCAGCGCCATGCGCGGTATGCCGCTCAACCTGCTCGGGCTGGGCATAGCTTATATGGTGCTTAACAATGTGGCCGGTCTGCTCTGATCTGTGATTCGCTCATGAATAAAAAAAGAAATGACATAATACTCATCGCGGTGCTTGTCGCCGTTGCCCTGCTATCATGGCTCGCCGTCACGCTCACCCGGCATGACGGTGCTTGGGCCGTGGTAAAGGTCGACGGCGAGGAGCTCGCCCGTTATCCTCTTGATGAGGATATCGAGGTGACGATCGGCGACAGTGAAAATTACAACGTGCTGGTGATCAGCGGCGGCTATGCCGATGTGACCGAGGCCAGCTGCCCGGATAAAATATGCGTGCGTCAGAGCAAAATAAAATATGACGGTGAGACCATCACCTGTTTGCCCAACCGCACTGTTATTGTGATAGAAGGCGGGCAGCAGAGTGATATTGATGTGACGGTGGACTAATGAATGATAATAAAACCGCCAGACTGGCGCGGTTCGGACTGCTCATCGCCCTGGCGATGATACTCAGTTACATAGAAAGCCTTATACCTGTTTTCGCGGCGGTGCCCGGGGTCAAAGCCGGCCTGCCTAATATCGTTATAGTTTTTACCCTCTATCGCATGGGTGCCAGAGATGCCGTGATTGTTTCGCTGGTGCGGGTGGTGCTGGTAGCATTTACTTTCGGTAATCTTTTCGCCATGATATACGCTTTGGCAGGCACGCTTCTGAGTCTGGCGGTGATGATATTGCTGAAAAAGAGCGGTCGTTTCGGTATTACCGGTGTTTCTGTAGCCGGCGGCGTCGCTCACAATATCGGCCAGATCATAGTGGCGGTTTTTGTTACAGAGACCGCGAAGCTGCTCTACTATCTGCCGGTATTATGTATTTCCGGTACGGCGGCCGGTGTGGTCATCGGGCTGCTGGCGGCGGCTATGGTCAAAAGAATAAGAAAATTTTAATTCTCATCGATCAGCATCTTTTCTCGTATTTTTAACTTTTTTCGATATAAACTTAAAATAAACTTTAAACTTAATAGGATTTAATCTTGTAATACTTGAAATAATCTTAAAAAAGAGTTATTATAATAAAAGTGCGGAT
>CAZIQU010000039.1:0-9481 GCA_964541445.1 uncultured Lachnospiraceae bacterium
CAGCAAGCTTGCCAAGGCCTTGTTCCCCAGGCGGTATGAACGCATGGCTTACATTTGCCGGCTTTCGGACAATATATTTTCCCGCTATATCATCGGCAAGCTTATCAGCTCCTCGATACTCGGGCTTATCTGTGTTATTCTCTGCCTGATCTTCCGTGTCAGATACGCCGTGCTTATCGGCGTGATCGTCGCCGTTACCAACCTGGTGCCGATATTCGGTCCGTGGGTCGGCACCGTGCTTTGCGCACTGTTTGCCTTTCTTTCCGGCTTTAAGCAGTCGATTACCGTGGTTATCATCATTCTCATTGCCCAGCAGCTGGAGAACAACATTGTGCAGCCGAAGGTGCTCGGCGGCATAGTGAACCTCAGTGGATTTTGGGTGTTTGTATCTGTCATACTGGCCGGCAGCATCGGCGGTGTTACCGCCATGGTCATTTCCATACCGGTATTTTCCATACTGAAAACGCTTATCGGTGAATGGATTCAGGATAAGATAAAGCGTGACGATGTGAAGTACGAACGCGATAAAGCGCCGGCTGTCGCCGAGCCCGGCGGCAAGGACGGGCCTCCGTCCGCAGCCGTACCGAAACAATGACAATCTGTGCTTCAGAGCACAAGAGCTGTATAATAAAACGACCCGATGCGCTCAGCGGTTAATGCTTCCGCCGGCAGCTCGGGCCGTTTTCTGCGTATAGGCCTTTATTATCGAAAGCAGGCGTATTTCAGCCGCGTATGACCGTGCCGGTGCCGGGGGCGAATATCTGCTGTGCCTGACTCAGCGCGGCAATGATCGCGGTGCCGCCCTGCGCGGCAAATTCCGCGCAGGCCTGCACCTTAGGCAGCATACTGCCGGCGGCAAACTGACCGTCCTCGATGTATTTCTGCGCTTCGGCCGCGGTCAGCGTTTCCAGCGCCTGCTGGTCGGGCTTGCGGTAATTTATATATACCTTATCTATCGCGGTCAGTATCAGCAGCATATCGGCGCCGATCAGCTCCGCCAGCTTTTCAGCGGCAAAATCCTTGTCGATGACCGCCGCCGCGCCGGAGAAGCGGCCGCTATCCGCTGTTACCGGCACACCGCCGCCGCCCGCGGCGATAACGGTGCAGCCCTGCGCCGCCAGCAGTTTTATAACGTTTTTTTCCACCACATCCAGCGGCCGCGGTGAAGCGACTACCCGACGGAAACCGCGTCCGGCATCCTCCTTCATGACAAAGCCCTCAGCGCGCGCCACCGCCGCCGCTTCATCCGCCGTATAAAAGCGGCCGATCGGCTTTGTCGGCTCGCCGTAAGAAGCATCGTCGGCGTCTGTCAGCACCTGTGTGACTACGGTGGCGACCTCTTTGGCAATGCCGCAGGCGGCGTATTCGCCGCGCAGCGCCGCCTCCAGCCGAAAGCCGATATATCCCTGGCTCATGGCGCCGCAGTCGGACAAGGGTACGGAAGAAGTAATGGCGCCGTGTGCCGTTGCTTCGTTCAGCGCCAAATTAATCATACCAACCTGCGGGCCGTTGCCGTGAGTGATTACAACCTCATGCCCCTGCTTAACTATCGCTGCTATCGCCTTGGCGGTACCGGTCAGATTTTTATCCATTTCGTCAACAGTATCGCCCAGTGCGTTGCCGCCGAGCGCTATAACTATCTTCAATGCCAACCCCTCTGTTTTAAAAAGATAATTCGCCGCTGTGTGCGGCGGAACAATATTATTGCATATATTGTGTCTTCTGCAAAGTATTTATTTATTTTATAAGAAAGAAAATAGAGCGAAAGCATGGCAAGTAGTTTTTAGTGTATATACGGGTGTTACATAGAGCGGTTAAACATAGAAAATCACAAAATAAATGTAATATTGTCAGAAATGTGATATATTTGAGATGATACAATTTAAGCATAGGTATGGTTTGCGGGCTATTGTTGGCCGATATATGATTATTTTCGCTGCCCTGCCCGGTGGGAAAATAGTTATAGATCTAGTACTTGACAAAAGTCTAAAGAACAGATAATAAAAAATCTAGGAGGAAATATGAATGTAACATTTTTTTATATTTTACTTGCGGTTTCGATGATACTCGGTTTAATTATTGAAGATAGAGTTCGCGGAAATAATCAAGCTTAAACTAAAGTCAGAATTACGTTTAACTTGATCGACGCCGTTGTCTTTATAACGGGTATTGTCTTGCTGTTCGTAAATCACCAGTCTAAATGGCATATTTTAGGTTTTGTGGCTATTTATGCCGTTTCGGGCATCATTGCTATACCAATCAGAAAAATATTTATGAAAAAATAAAACGATATATGGAAGGATTAAGGAGGAGCATAATGGAACTTTTAGCGTCCGTGACAGCGATTTTTATTGTTGGACTTATCGGGTGGTTGATTAAATATGCAATAGTAAATATAGGCGACAAGTCCCGCCGCGCTGAGAAAGAAGCCACAATAGATTCTATACTTGGAGTGGAACATCCTGAAAACAAGTATCAATGCAAAAAATGCGGGGTTGTAAATGAGGACGGATCTAAATTTTGCCGCAAATGCGGTATGGCGCTGGCGTCTTATGAACAAGGGCCTCATACAGCTGTAGGGATCGAGCAGCCCGTGGTTGCTGATGAACCTATTGCAGAGAAAAAAGAACCGGCAGCCGAGATTAAACTTGAAGCAGAAGAAAAAACGGATGAAAGATCATCAAAGCAAGACATGTTGCAGACAAAGCGCTATTGCAAATTGTGCGGTGCCGAACTGGATGAAGATAACAAATGTACTGAGTGCGGACATCAGTATTTTTCATTTAAAGCTTATGAAAAAGTTATTTTGTATGTAGTTATCTTCATTATGGCGTTTATCTTATTGGGTGCAATAGTTGCTATTCAAGCAAATAATGAAGTTATTTCTGACTTACAAAAAGACCTTGATTCTATGACAGAAAAATATAATACAGAAAAACAATGGTCAGACAGCCATATTGATGAATATAATTTTTATCATAATTATGCGGTCATCGTTGGCGAGGGTGTAACGAATTATCATAGATATGGCTGTGAACGTATAGAAAATAAATCTTTTTGGATTTACAACAAATATGCAGCAGAGGGTCACGGCTATGACCCATGCCCTGTATGCTATGGTGATTAGATGAATAAGAAAATAACAGCAATTCTTGTGGTTGTTTGCGTAATACTCTTCATGACCTGCTTTGTTCTATATAACAAATTAGAGCAGCTCTCAAGACGAATCGACACGTTAAGATGCGAATACGACGAATAGATATCTACGCTGGAAATAAAAATAGAAGATTTAAATAATATGCTGGAAAATCTCAAAGAGGGTATATATTCACCGGATAACCCGACAAACGTTCTTCAGCTCGATTAGAAATTGTAGTAAAATTTAAGTGATTAGAAAACGGTTCTGCGGGTGCGCAGCTCGTATATAAGTATTGCCCACATCTGCCGCTGCCTAGCATTTATATATCCCGGGTCACCTCTGAGTTCATGCGTTTGACCCCTGACAAAAAAGCATCTGTTAAGATGCTTTTACTTGATTGAAACCGTTTAACGGTTAGCAAAATTGAGTGGCAAACGGATAATCTTTCCGCAGTTAATTCTGCCGCTTCTGAGCGGTCAAAAGCGGCATTTCTATTCCCGTAATTCCCCTTACATGAACATTTCTATGGCCTTGTCGAGCTCCTCCACTGCCTCATAGTCGCCCTCTTTTATGGAATCGACTATACAGTGCGACATGTGCTCGCGCAGAATGACCTTGCCGGTGTTTTTCAGCGCCGAGTTGACCGCCATAAGCTGGATAAGCACTTCGCTGCAATCACGGTCGTCCTCGACCATACGCTTGACGCTCTCAAGGTGGCCGATTGCGCGCGAAAGCCTGTTCATTACCGCTTTCTTATGCTCGGGCGAGTGGCTATGCGAATGGCGGTGGCCGTTTTCATCGACGCTGCCGTGATCGTGGCTGTGATAATATACATTGCCGTGTTCGTCGGTATGAGCGTGTTCATGCTCCTCGTGGCTGTGAACATGCGCCGTTTTAACTGTTTTATCTGTCATATTAATGAGCTGCCTCCGTTTTGCTGCGGTTCTGATGAGATTATACCATAAAAATATAACGGGCAATGCGCTGCACGATACATTATATTGAATTTGAGATTATGTCTAAACGATGTATTCAAAAACTATTTGTTTTCCGGTTTCTTTTCTTCCTGCTGAGTGATGACGAAATCCTTAAGCCACGGTTCCTTTTTCTTTATGGAAAAATAGCCGAGCATTGCCGCCAGAGTGGCGCCGCCCAGATCTACCATCAGATCCTGCATGGTGTCGGTCAGCGCAGCATGTCCCACCAGCTGTGTGCCGTCCGCCAGCATAAATTTCTGCATATTAAGGCCCAAAAGCCCGTCGAAGGTATACTCGTATATCTCCCAGACAACGCCGATGGTGACCGCGAAGAATATGGAAAACATCACAACGAAGGCCGGCGACATATTCAGGCGCGCCTCCTGCGATTTGTTGAGCAGCGCTACTACCGAAAAGCCGAGGGCTCCGCACATCATGCCGCTGAAAAAGTGCAGTATATCGTCCCAATGCGGTATTTTGTAAAAGAAGTCACGCACCTCTCCCAGAAAAATCGCGCAGTATAAAAATATGATAAAGGCAATATACATGCCCGAGGGGATATTCAGGCGCCATTTTTTTGAGAGAAAATTGGGCAGAAAAAAAGCGATCAGCCCCAGCAGACATTGCAGAAGCATAAGCATGGTTGCCGGATCATAGCCGGGCTCACGCAGCATTTTTACAGTAAGATATATTATCGGCAGCGCCAGCGAGAGCAGTGTGCCTAACGGTATCAGGCGCAGGAGCAGCCCGCCTTTTTTTTCGTCATTATTGTTTTTACGGTCTTTTTTCATTCACTGTTACCGTTCCGTTCTCTGCCCTTAATATCGCTGCCGGCCTCGCGGCCGCTCTTGGCGGCGACAAATGGGGTATATTTCATATCTGCGGCATTTTCACGCATAAAGATATCGTACAGTGCCTGCGCCTTTATGTCAAGCTCGACGGCTCTTTTTTCGCGGGCACTCAGCTTTGCGCTTTCTGTGAGCCTTGTTAAAACTTTTACCGCTTCGTTTTGCTGTTTTATGCCGCGTATTACAGCGGCACCGTTTTCTCCCAGTGATAGAACTCTTATATAACCGGGCGCGTGGCTGCGATAGTACGCCAGCTCTTCATCGGTATAGCCCAATGTGTAATTTATAAGGCTGCGGCGTATGCGTGCTGCTGTAAGGCATTTGGTCAGGCAGGCGCGCATGTATTCATCAAGCCCGGTAGAAAGCAGCGGCGCGTTGTCGCACAGTCGTTTCGCCGCGGAGGGATCGGCACCCGCCGCCGCTCTCAGCGGCTCCGACCCGCGCGTTATCAGCTGCGCGGCAAACACCGGCGCGTAGTTTTCAATGCGGTTCACCGGCAGGCGAAAGACAGCGTTTTCGGTGCCGGCGGCGCTGTCGTAGGCTTCTGTCGGCATCAGCGCGGTTATTTTCGCTTTTATCGCCGTGGCTCTGTCTGCCGTTATGTTGTTGCCGTGACGCAGCTCGGCAAGCATTGCCCGCAGCGCCGAGGCCGACAGTACCGGTGAGGCGGAGGCGTCGTTATTCACTTTTGCGTAAGCGGCGTCATCTTCCGCCGGTGCGCGGTAAAAAGCGCGTGCTGAGATGTTTGCACCCGTTTTTCTGATCGCCCGCACATATTCAAGCGCCAGAATATCGTTGGGCTTGCTTAAAAAAGAAAAATCCGTTCCGGAAACACTGCTCAGCGCGGCGATGCGGGCCGCCGGATAGGGCATGTTGTTTTTGACATATTTCGTCAGCAAAGCCGCAGTCCCGGGCCTGTCCAAAAGCTCGGCGGCATACTCAAAACGGGTGATGTCGTCGCAGCCCGCTCCGAAGCATATAACCTCACAGCCGCAGGCCGCGGCGGTATAAACGGCGCCGGCGGCGAACATTTCGGCGCCCTGAGCCGCATAAACAAAAGGCAGCTGTACGCATAGATCCAAACCGTTCATGGCGGCGACAGCTGCTCTTATATTTTTCTGAAATATCGCGAAGCCCCCGCGCTGGGTGCAGGCGCCGCTCATGGCGCTCACTGTCGCGCAGCCGGGATAAGCTGCCTTGATTTTGTCGAGAAGGTATTTATGGCCGTTGTGGAAAGGGTCGAATTCGGCGGCGACAAAGATTTTTTTCATTCTTCCTTCAGCGCTTCGACCAAATCGTAGGCTACCTTGTTTATTGTCTGGCTGCCGGCTACCAGTACCAAATCACCGCTTTGCGCGTGGGTTTTTACATAGTCGACTATATCGGCGAATTCGGAGATGACGCGCGTGGGTATGGCGTATTCGGCCGTGACCCGCTTGGCGATATCCTCACTGTAAATGTTCCACTCGTTGGCCTCACGGTCAGAGTAGATATCATTGAAGACGACTTCGTCGGCCTGCGCGAACGCATCAACAAATGAATCGAGCAAAAAGTATGTGCGCGAGTACGTATGCGGCTGAAATACCACCCAAAGCTTGTTGTGCTTGTAGTTTTTGCAGGCTTCGATAGTCACCTGCAGCTCTTTGGGGTGATGCGCGTAGTCCTCAAAGACCTTTATGCCTTTTTCTTCGCCTCTGAACTCAAAGCGGCGTTTGGCACCGTTGAATTCATGGAAGGTCTTTTGTACGGCATCGTGCGATATGCCCAGATAATCGGCTATGGCGATAACGGCAAGGCTGTTCATTACATTGTGATGTCCCGGTATATTGAGCGAAAATGTACCGATATACTCACCCTGCTTCAAAACATCGTAGGTAGGCTTGCCCAAATCATCGTAGCGGATATTTACGGCGCGCCAGTAGCAGTCGGCCGCTTCGCCGAAAAGCTGCACGCGGGCATTTACCTGCGGCAATATCTCTCTTACATGAATGTCGTCGCCGTTGGCTATGAGCAGGCCGTATTTGGGAATGATTCTGGCAAATTTTAAAAACGATTGCTTGATCTGCTCGATGCCGCCGGTGAAGTAATCGAGGTGGTCGCTGTCTATATTGAGAATAACGCCTATATTATGCTTTGTGTGCAGAAAGCTGTCGACGAACTCACAGGCCTCTATGACGAAATAGCGGCTGTTGCCGACGCGCGAATTGCCGCCTATCGCCTCCAGCGTGCCGCCGATGGAGATAGAAGGATCGAGGTTTGCGTTGAGCAGCGTCAGCGCTGTAAGCGAAGATGTGGTGGTCTTGCCGTGAGTGCCGCTCACGGCGATTGTATCGGGATAAAGCAGTGACAGCTTGCCGAGAAAATAGCTGCGTTCCAGCAGCGGCAAGCCGTATTTCACGGCGGTCTTGAGCTCAATGTTTTCCGCCCTGATAGCTGCCGAATAAACGACCAGGTCGGCGTCCTCGGGCACATTCTCTTCTTTTTGGCCGATATATACAGGCACGCCGTATTTTATAAGTTTATCGGTATACGGACAGGGGCGCATATCGCTGCCGCTGACTTCAAAGCCGTTCGTCTTGCTCATCAGCGCCAGACCGCTCATGCTGGTACCGCCTATACCGATAAAATAGATTTTTTTCACGTCATCAAGCTGGATTTCGGTTGCCTGTTTGATATTTCTTTCCATATTATGCTCCAATAAAACTGCTGTTTCGTTATTGCTATCATATCATTTTTGGCTTCAGATACAAAAGCAAAAGCATATAATATTATACGGATAAAGCCGGAGAAAAATTACCTCGCGCGGATATTGATCGCTGACGCGTAAATAAAATATAATATTTACATTTTATTTATTTTATTGTATAATTAAAATCAGATTTTGACGGGAGGACATAATATGGAGATCACGGACATCCGTGTCAGACAGACCTTTGACGAAGGAAAGATGAAAGCACGCGTATCGATCACCATAGATAACCAGTTCGTTGTACATGAGATCAAGGTCATCGAAGGTGAGAACGGCCTATTTATCGCCATGCCCAGCAAAAAACTTTCCGGCGGTGAATATAAGGACATCGCGCACCCGATAAACAAGGAAACGCGTACGATGCTTCAAGAGTTGATACTGAAAGCCTATGAACAAAAAGTATTGGAGGAAAGCGAGTTCGCGCTGCAGGAATCGTAAGAACTGTATAAGCTCGGCGGCGGAGACTGCGGCAGTGCAAATATGCGTTTGAAGCAGCACGGGTATTATACGCCTTTTGACAGCGGTTTTACGGCAGCGAAAACAGACCGAAATGCAGTATGCGCCGAAAAAAATATTCATACATTATCAACGATCCGCCGCCGTGGCGGATCTGTTTTTTTATGAGCAGATTTCTTTCGGTCGTGCGATATTTTTACGGAACCGATAAAAAAGCGGTCCGTAATCCATTAGGAAAACGGGCCGCTAAAATTGGGGGTAACCAAATTCAGACTAATAAAAAATGTCTTTATTCAAAAATTTCTGCAATATAAGCATATCACCAAAAACAGAAAAAATCAACCTTTATTAATAATTATTTTGAGAAAAGGCGCTCGCTGATCAGCATGCTGAGACCGCCGAGAACGGCGTGCGGCTTCCGCGGCCGGGTACCGTCATCGCGGAACATTTCCACTGCACATTTTTCTATTACTATATCTACGCTGCCCAGATCGCCGCGGTAATCGCCGTCGATCGTCCACGGTATTTTTTCGTCTATTTCCATGGTTATGTGCGAGGTCTGAAAGAAGCGCACATAATCCTGATCGTATTTCTTTTCGAGAATACCGGAGAAAAATTTCTGCCAGGCGGCCGGGCTGTCCGGTTTCTTTATGAGCATCACCTCAAACAAACCGTCGTCGGGCTTGACTATTTCGTCGGTCAGCTTGAGAAACCCGCCTACGGAATAACTGTTGCATACCGCGCCCAGTATATATTCGCCCTCAAAGCTCTCGCCGTCATGCGAAATTTTCATGCGGTAGCTGCGCAGCTCGGAGAGGCTTTTTACCGCGCCCAGTATATAAGCGGAATAACCGAGAGCGTTTTTCACCTCCTGCGGGGTGTTGTAGGTGGTATCGGTAAAGGCGCCGAAGGAGACCGCCATGACAAAGTTCATATCACCGATCATGCCGACATCTACTTTATGCGGCGTCGCATGCAGCGCCGCGCGTGCGGCCTCTATGACATCGGCCGGTTCATCGAGAACCTCGGCCAGCAGATTGGAGGTGCCTGACGGCAAAACAATCATCGGCGGCCGTTTTTCGGCGGGCAGCTTGAGCAGTCCGGTCACCACCTCGTTTTGTGTGCCGTCGCCGCCGGCGGCAGCGATGACATCATAATCCGCCGCGTATTTTTCCGCCAGAACTGTGCCGTCGCCCTTTTTGCCGGTACGGTAGACATCGACGGTGTATTTCTCCGAGAGGATATCTCTTATCTGCCGCTCGTTGCGTTTGCCGCGCAGACGGCCGGATACGGGATTATTGATAAACATCAA
>CAZIQU010000040.1:0-452 GCA_964541445.1 uncultured Lachnospiraceae bacterium
ACAGGTCCGCAGTTCGCTAAAAAAATAAAAAATCAGCAAAAAAACAAGGAAATTTATCACAAACGGAGAATATATAAGATGAGGGCGGGCAAGTCACGCCCAATAAAACCGGGAGGATAATATGAGAAAACCAAGAATTTTATCGGAAACAGGCATTTATCATGTGATCATGAGAGGCGTCGGGAGGAACGAGGTGTTTTATCAGAATAATGATTTTAAGTATTTCATAGACCTCATGCATCGTTATTCTCGGGAACTCGATATAAAAGTAGTCGCTTATGTGCTTATGCCAAATCATGTTCATTTTGTGCTTCGCCGCTGCGGCGAAAACGAAGTGGGCAAATTCGTTCAGCGTCTCTGCATCTCTTATACGGAACATTACTTCAACGCATGCTATGATCATGTTGGCTCAGTATTTCAAAGCCGCTTTTTCAGCCGGCCGATAACTGATG
>CAZIQU010000040.1:462-9302 GCA_964541445.1 uncultured Lachnospiraceae bacterium
TTAATAACCGTAGTGCGGTATATCGCCAATAATCCCGCAAAAGCAGCGCTCGGCTCTTTTGATGAATATGCTTTTTCCGGAATAAATGAGATCATGTGTGATTATGATGAGGGCCGCAATACAGGATTTATGGATACGGAGCTGATAAGAGGTATACTAACTGCGAAGTCACGGTTTAGTGATTTTATGTCAAGCTATAATATTTACGATACAGAAGCTGAAGATTACCGTCTTTCCGACGCGGAAATAAAAAGGGAGATCGTTCCGGTTTTGGAAGAACTGGCTGTTGCAGCGGTCTTAGAGGGACAGTTCTCTCGACTCAGCGAAGAGGAAAAACAGGTGTTGTTCATAAGGCGGCATCATATCGCCATGGTAATCAAATACATATTGGCCAATAAAATCAGCAAAGCTAAGCTGGCGCGAATCAGCGGCATTCCGATAAAAATAATTTCCGCCTATGCTTCGGCCTGACCCGCACACACTTACCGGTTTTTATTGCTTTTACGGTCGCGGATACGGGTGATGATGAACGGATATACCGGCGTGATCCAAAAGACGGTAAGAAAATATCGCAGCGTATCGGCAGCCAGCGAAATGCCAAACAGAGGCTTCAGCCCGCTCTTCAGCGCTATTGTGACGATCAGCCCGATAATGAAGATCAGTATTTTTTTACCGGGTGTTGTTTTAGTGCTGTAATGTATGTAGTTTCTTTCCAAAAAGAAGCCGACGGCAAACGCCAGCGCTGCGCCTGCCTGTTTGGCGCAGTCGGACGCATAATTCAGTTCGATTGTACCGTTTTTGTATAAAATAAAAGGGTAAATGAAGCAAAAAAGTGCCATCACGGCCATAACTATTGAAAGGGACAGGTCCCTTTTCTTTCGCAGGGACAGGTCCGCTGCCGCGGCGCTGGCGTTCAGCCGGCGATTTATAATATAAGTGAAAATAAAACTCACGGTAAAGCCGGCAATCACATCCGCCGGAGTGTGTACTCCCAGATACATACGGGAGAATGCCACAGCCAAAATCAGCAGCATACAGCAGATCTTTATCCATTTTTTCTGAAAGTACAACGCCGCGCAGCCGTATATCGAGGTGGCGGATTGAGTATGCCCACTGGGGAAGGAGTAGCCGCTGGCGTGAGGCAAAGCTTCGGGAACGGCCGAAAAATCACTGTCTATTATCCATGGCCGGTCGACTCTGAATGTCACCTTGGCTGTCTGCACAAATATGCCCGCGGTAAAGTAAGATATCCCGATACGGTAGCCGAGTTCTTTATCCATGCACCAGAATATCAGGCAAACAAGCAGTAAGATCAGCGTTTCTTCGCCGAAACGGGTGATAAAGCTCATTATTTTATTCAGCAGCGGTGTTCGCAGTTCGCTGAGCTTCCAAAGAAATTCCACAAATATGTCCTTATAATCTATTTTAGAGGGACAGGTCCCTTCAATAAGGCCTACATTATACCATATTAAGGTTGAAAACGAAAAAAAACAGCAGAAATACACATAAATTCATTGTTTACGGGCCTCCAAGGAAATATAATATAAATTTGTGAGTTTAAATTAAGAGGATAAAATATTGGAAAGTATCAGAAATGTCGCCATTATCGCCCATGTCGATCATGGCAAGACAACTTTAGTGGACGCAATGCTCAGACAGAGCGGTATATACCGTGAAAATCAGACGGTAGTCGACCGTGTCATGGACTCTAACGCTTTGGAACGCGAGCGCGGAATCACTATTTTGGCGAAAAATACGGCTGTGCAGTATAACGGCACAAAAATAAATATCGTCGATACCCCGGGCCATGCCGATTTCGGCGGCGAGGTCGAACGAATACTGAAAATGGTGAACGGCGTTATCTTGCTGGTGGACGCCTCCGAAGGGCCGATGCCGCAGACGCGCTTCGTGCTTTCAAAATCGCTGGAACTGGGCCATAAGGTGATCGTCGTCATCAATAAGATTGACCGTCCCGACAGGCGTATTGATGAAGTTGTGGATGAGATTTTGGAGCTTCTTATCGATCTTCATGCCAGCGATGAACAGATGAAAGCTCCGTTTCTGTACTGTTCGGCGCGTCAGGGCACTATTTCCGTCGACCCAGATCAGCCGGGGACAGATCTTCGCCCGCTGTTCGATACCATTCTCGAATACATACCCGAGCCTGCCCACGATACCGCGCAGCCGCTTCAGCTGCTTGTTTCGGCGATAGACTACAACGAATTTGTGGGCCGCATCGCCATAGGCCGGATAGAGCGCGGCTCGATCAGCCAGAACCAGGAGATCGCTGTCTGCAACTATCATGACCCGGGCAAGGCAGAGAAATCGAAGGCTACCAATATATATGAATTTGACGGGCTTACCCGTGTGCCGGTGAAACAGGCGGATGCCGGTAATATCGTCGCACTTTCCGGCATCGGTGATATCACTATCGGTGATACTATCTGCGCGCCTGCCGCGCCGGAGCCGCTGGCTTTCGTGAAAATATCCGAGCCGACCATCGAAATGACTTTTTCGGTAAACGATTCACCCCTGGCGGGTAAGGAAGGTAAATATGTTACCAGCCGCAATCTCCGTGACCGCCTTTTCAAAGAAACGCTCAAGGATGTATCGCTGCGTGTGAGCGAATTGGATACGACTGACGCTTTTAATGTGGCCGGCCGCGGCGAAATGCACCTTTCTATACTCATTGAAACGATGAGACGCGAGGGGTATGAATTTCAGGTGTCACCGCCGAGAGTCCTTTTCAAAACCATAGACGGCAAGAAAAGCGAACCGATTGAGCGTGTAGTTATCGATGCTCCGGAGCTGTATATCGGCGCGGTAATACAAAAACTCGGTGCGCGCAAAGGCGAAATGTTGAATATGTCACCGGTCGGCAGCCGCTCAAAACTGGAGTTTCTTGTCCCTTCACGAGGCCTTTTCGGCTACCGTAACGAGTTTCTCACCGATACCAAGGGCGAGGGGATCATGTCCAGCGTCTTTGATTCATACGCTCCGTATAAAGGGGAGCTTACACGCCGTGTAGGCGGCAGTTTGGTGGCCAGTGAAAGCGGTGTTTCGGTGGCGTATGGCCTTTATAACGCGCAGGAACGCGGGCTTTTGTTTATCGGTGCCGGAGCCGATGTGTATGAGGGTATGGTTGTCGGCGTATCTTCCCGCAATGAAGACATAAAGATCAATGCCTGCAAGCAAAAGCAGCTTTCCAATATGCGTGCCGCCGGGCACGATGACGCGCTGCGTTTGGTGCCGCCCAAGGCCATGAGTCTTGAGCAGTGCATGGAGTTTTTGGCGGATGACGAGCTGCTTGAGGTCACGCCGAAAAATCTGCGTATCCGCAAGCGAATACTTAACCATGAAGCGCGCATGAAGGCGATGCACTCAAAACAAAATAACGGTTAAGTTAAAATGAGCAAAATAAAACGGTCGGATTTTTCTCCGGCCGTTCTTTCTTTTATTAAGCAGCAGTGTACGATTATTATACATGGTAATTTTACGATCACCGTTTTTAAATATCGGTGTTGTAAATTTTCTTTACGCTCTCACGTCCGCGATATATTATCGTGTAAACAAAGATTATATTTATCAGGCTGGCAGTAAGCGCCACGGTTCTTATCGGCGCAATCTCGCCCAATATACCGGCGATAAGCTCGCCTAAAAGGGTACCCAGAGTAAAAAGCATCTGAAATGTGCCGTTAAAGCGTCCCCGAACATTTTCCGGCAGGTAGCTCTGCGTAGCGCTGATGCGTATGTTGTACGATGTCACACCCAATATGCCGCTGATAAATTGCAGCACCGCCATGGCGGCGATGGGAACGAATAAAAACGCGCCCTCTAATGCGGAAGTGGCAAAATAAACGATCAGGGCAATCAAAAAACGTGATTGCGGCGGATATTTGAATTTGTACTGAATAAGTCCGCCGGCCAGACGCCCGGCAACGCCGAAAGCCATAACAACGGAATATATTACCGCGCCTAGCTGCGGAGTGCTTTTAAAATAAGGCAGGTACAAGGTCTCCGTCGTCGCGTAAAAAAGAGCGGTCAGTGAAAAATATGTTACTATTGTTTTCAGCCCGTCTTCGTTTTTAATGTAATCCAAACCGTAGCGAAAATCACGCCAATAGTCGCTCAGCGAATATTTCCCTTCGATGCTCCGGCGGCCGATAAGGTGCTTATCAACCGCTTTGATGCGTGTCTCACAGATCGCCGCTATAAGATATGAGGCGGAATTAAAAAGAAAAAGCGGCGCCAGCCCGATCTTTTCGTATATAATAGCCGCTACCGGAGTCATTATTGCTGCCAGCGGATAGATCATGCTGGAGACCGAATAGGCGCGTGAATAATTTCCTTCGGATATCAGCGTCGGGTAAAAGCTTTCATAAGCCACTTCATAAACACTCTCGATAGCGCCCATGACAACGCTGAGGGCAATGAAGATCGCATAGCTGAACATATCCGCGCGCATCATAAAGAACAGCCCCAGATAGATACCGGTGGATATAAAGTCCAGCGTATAGATAACTTTGCGCCGTGAGTATCTGTCAAGATACGGCCCGGCCAGAGTCGGCATGATTATCTTCGGCAGATTATAAGCCACCATCGACAGGGCAAACAAAAAAGTCGAGCCGGTATAATCAAGCACCATCAGACCGATGGCGAAACCGCTTATGGCGCTGCCGATCATTGAGACGACGCTGCCGATCGTCAGTATGGTGAAGTCTTTTGTCCACAGTGGATTGGTATTTTTTCTTTTCTCTGCCATTGCCGATAATTCTTCCGTTAAAAATTGACTGGCGCCGACATACTCGGGCGCAGTATTTTTTATGATAAGACAACCGCTGATGATTTACAAGATATATCACTTTAAAAATGCCGTTGCCGGTATTATCCGCGGCCGCAGATACCGTAAAAGGGACAGGTCCGCCTGAGAGAACACGCATTAAGAGGGACAGGTCCGCTTATAAAATGTCATCTTCAGCCGTCCAATGTAAAGAAATCAATTATTTCTTTGCACTAAAAGCAGCTTGCTTTATAATAAAATAAATCAATGCGGTTTTTTCCCGCGGAGCGGTGTATCAATGAGGAACAGTTTGATCAGAAAAACATCGGCGGCAGCCTTATGCGTATTGCTGTGTCTGTCTTTTGCCTCCTGCAAGAAATCTGCACAGGGTGACAGCGACGGTGCTGACGCATCGGACGGCAAATGGGCAGTCACTGAGCAGTATTTTGCCTGTGTCGGCAAAACGGCGGGAGAGATAGCCGATCAGTATAACATCTGGGATTATGAGGGACGTATCGGCGAGGATATGTACTTTCGGGGACTGAGCGGCGAATATTATGTCTTTGACGCTAATGATATGTCCGGCACAACGCTTCTTTCCACCAGTGTATGCTTGGCTATCGTGGCCGATATCGGTTATTTCATGCCGGAAATGAGCGACAGCATGAACCGAGAAGAACTCGGAAAATTTTTGGATGCTGCCTATGAGCTGCAGACGCAATACAGCGAAAGCATGAAAATGTATTATTACTATGTGGAGACCCAATATGCCAACTTTACCGTCTATGTGGACACCGATAACGGCGATGTGGCACCGGACGATATATGTTATCTTACCCGTGACGGTGTTTTGTAAGTCTCATATCTTTTGATTTCCGGGTGATTTCAAAGCCCGGCTGCCTACTGTATAAAGACCGGCGCTGCGATGACAGCGCCGGTCTTTATACACGGAAATTATTTATCGTTTTTTCTGCCGTAATAATTTATATAATTGTTGATCAGTTCATAGAGCTGACGGTGTTTTTTCACTTCAACATCGAGAATTATACCTACATAAAAAGACAACAGCGCGGCTATGCCTAAAATACAGGCTACTATTAAAGTGGGGAAGCGCGGCACCAGCCCCGTATGAAGATATTCGCTCAGCACCGGGAAGAAAAGCGCCAGTGCGATAATCAAAAGCAGCGCCGCCAGTATGCCGAAAAAGCGAAAGGGCTTATATTCTTTGTACAGGCGAAAAATTGTTGATAAAACGCGCGCGCCGTCGGCGTAGGTGTTCAGCTTGGAGACACTGCCCTGCGGACGGTCGCGGTAAGAAACCGGCAGGGAATATACGAGGTAGTTTTTATCAACGGCGTGTATGGTCATTTCCGTCTCGATCTCAAAGCCCTTTGATATTACCGGAAAGCCCTTAACAAATGCCGGTGAAAATGCGCGGTAGCCGGTCATAATATCGTCGATATGCGAGTTGAAGAGGGTGTTGATGAGTTTTCTCACCAGTACATTGCCGAAGTTGTGAAACGGTCTCTTGTTTTCGGTAAAATAAGTCGACGAAAGCCTGTCTCCCACGACCATATCGGCACGGCCTTCCAATACCAGCTCGGCCATTTCGGCGGCGCTCTCCGCCGGATAAGTGTCGTCACCGTCCGTCATGATATAGCAATCGGCCTGTATGTCTCGGAACATGCTGCGTATCACATTGCCTTTGCCTTGTCTGTATTCATTGCGTACTGTCGCACCGGCTTTTGCGGCCAGCTCAGCGGTTCTGTCGGTGGAATTGTTGTTGTATACATATACCGTCGCTCCCGGCAGCGCTTTTTTATAGTCGTTTACGACCTTTTCAATGGTTTTTTCTTCGTTATAGCAGGGAATAAGTACCGCGATCTCGCTCATGCTCTCACCTTCCTGTCCTTGTGCTGCTATTTTACCATATTCCGGCGGCTTTTTATATATCATTGCCGCTTACTTTGAAAGCTTATATTATGTTTGATTGACTTATCTTCGGCGGATATGATAAAATATAGCGAAATTTGACCTGATAAGGGATAAAAAAATGCTTTTTAATTCGATTCATTTTTTGATCTTTTTTCCTATTGTTACATTATTATACTTTGCTTTTCCCCGCAAGGTGAGATACCTGTGGCTGCTGCTCGCCAGCTACTACTTTTATATGAGTTTGGATGCCATGTACGGGCTGTTCCTGTTGGCTTCCACGCTCGTTACCTATGGGTGCGCTTTGCTGATCGGTAAGACCGACCGCCCCGGCATGAAGAAGCTTTGGCTGACCGTCTCTCTGGTTCTCAGCCTGGGGGCGCTGCTCTTCTTTAAGTATTTTGACTTTGCCTATAACAACATCGCTTCGCTGGCGGCGCTTTTCGGTCTTACGCTTGTAAAGCCGTCTTTCAGCCTGCTCCTGCCGGTAGGTATATCCTTCTATACCTTTCAGGCGATAGGCTATAACATCGATGTGATACGCGGTGAGCGCCCGGCGGAAAAAAACTTTTTCAAATATGCGCTATATTTATCGTTTTTTCCGCTCATCCTCAGCGGGCCGATCGAGAGAAGCAAAAACCTGCTGGTGCAGATTCAAAACGGTACCTCTTTCGATTACGATAATATGCGCAAGGGCCTGATGCTGATGCTTTGGGGCCTTATCCAAAAAACAGTTATCACCGACCGGCTGGCGACGCTTGTCGATACGGTCTTTAACAATTATACCGCTTATACCGGCTTTACCGTGGCTTTTGCCGCCGTTATGTATTCATTGCAAATCTACTGTGATTTTGCCGGTTACTCCAATATCGCTATCGGCGCGGCTCAGGTATTGGGCTTTAAGATAAACAGAAATTTCGATGCGCCTTATTTCGCCGTCTCTATTGCCGATTTCTGGCGGCGCTGGCATATTTCACTGTCAAGCTGGTTCAGAGACTATCTTTACATACCTATGGGCGGCAGCCGTAAGGGCGAGCTGCGCAAATATCTGAACCTCATGGCGGTATTTCTGGTGAGCGGCCTTTGGCACGGCGCCGACTGGTCCTTCGTCATCTGGGGCGCGCTGCATGGCGTATATCAAATATTGGGCGGTCTATTGCAGCCGCTTAAGGATAAATATACCGATACATTCGGCGTTGACCGTAAAGCGTTCAGCCATAAGCTGCTCAGCGCTTTATTCACCTTCGCCCTTGTCACTTTCGCCTGGATATTTTTCCGCGCGTCTGATACGGTATCCGCTTTCGGTGTGATCGCGCAGATGTTTGCCGAATTTAACCCATGGGTACTGACTGACGGGTCGCTGTTTACTTTGGGGCTCAACGCCGCCAATATGCGCCTTCTGTTTTTATTCTTGGGCATAACGCTTCTTATTGATGCCATGCAGTGCAGATTCGACGTGCGTGACAAGCTTATACAGCAAGGCATATGGCTGCGCTGGATCATATATATCGCGGCAATACTGAGCATACTTATTTTTGCGGTATACGGCGGTGAACAAACTGCGGCCTCGTTCCTGTATTTTCAGTTCTGACGGATGGTGTTGATAATATGAAAAAAAATAAATGGACTAATGCTCTTAAGGCGATAATATTCGCGTTTTTGATCATTTTCATCGTCAGCTTTACTTTTTGGTTGTTTTCGCCTAAAGAAATGGCTTTTTACGATGAACCTGCGGACAGTTACGATGTGCTTTTTTTCGGTTCAAGCACGGTGTATACCGCGATAAACCCGGTAGTGCTGTTTCAGCAGAGCGGCATACGCTCATATAATCTGGCACGGCCGGAACAGAGCATCTCTCTGTCTTATTATTACATGCAGGAAGCCGTAAAATACCAAAAACCCAAGCTTATCGTGCTTGATTTGTATGCTTTCTTCTTTTACGGCGATTATCCCGACGATATTAACCCCGCCGGCGGCGTGACTGCCGCTTCGCTCGAGGGTATGAAGCTGTCAGAGGTGAAGCGCAGCGCCGTTAAGGCGACTGTCGCCGATAAGAGCGAGTGGAACGATTATCTGCTGCCGTGGTTCAGCGCGCATAACGACTGGGAAACCGGTCTCGGCGAGAGCA
>CAZIQU010000041.1:0-3738 GCA_964541445.1 uncultured Lachnospiraceae bacterium
CGCAGCCAAGGCCCAGAACACCGAAAAAATCGATTCGGTAGGGTGACGGCTCGCCGCAGATATACAGTACTTTCATTTCCGGCAAAGCTCCTGATATAATCGGTAATACTCCTCGCAGCACCTTTCACGGTCAAACAGCTGCGCTCTTTGCACACACAGCGCGCCGATGCCTTTATCGGCGGCAGCACAGCGTTTTACCGCCGCGGCTAAGGCGGCAACATCGCCTTTAGGCACGCAGGCGCCGCAGCTCTCATCGGTTATTTCGCGGCTGCCGCCGGTATCGTAACATACCACCGGCGTACCGCAGGCCAGTGCCTCGATATTGGTAGTAGGCAGATTGTCTTCCATTGAAGCGCTGACAAACACATCGGCGGCGGAATACAGGGCCGCCATCTCCGCAGCGCTGTCGATATGGGAAATACATACTATTTCCCGCGGCAGCTGTTTTTCCTGCTTCTCGCTTACGCCCGCCAGCACAAGCCGGTAACCGCGGCCGAGAAGCCCGGCAAGCCTGAGCATATCGGCCAGGCCCTTACGCTCTTCCCAAATATTGGCCGCCGACAGTATCAGCTTTTCGCCGCCGCGGCGCAGATAGGTAAACCCGGCGTGATCAGTCGGTTTGAAAACCGAAAGATCGATACCGTTAGGTATTACCTCGCAGCGTGAGGACTGAATAAAAGATTTTAAAACAAGCCCTTTAAGCCAGTAAGAAGGCGAAACAAAAACAATATTCGTAAGCTTGTTCATGAGCGATTTTTTCTGAATAAAATTTCGGCGCGAGTTGTCCGCAAGCAGACTTTTGGGGTATTTTCCTTTCTGCGGACAGTTGCAGCAGACATTCTGCCATTTATCACAGCCGCAGGCGTCGAAATAAGCGCAGTGACCGGTAAACTGCCAGCAGTCGTGCAGCGTGTACACCACCGGTATACCGCATTCAGCCAAATACTTAAAAAAGATATCTATATCAAGATAGTAACCGTGCAGATTATGCAGCTGGATGATATCGGGACGGTATTCTTTGATAAAAGCGATAAATTTACGGGTCGCCGCCGCCGAATAAAAGCCCTGTCTGTCTGTTGTGCGTGAAGCGGCGCCGTGCCACGCCACACCGAGCGGTGAGCCTATCTTGTATACCCGCATATCGGCAGGCGCGTCGCCGCGTCCGAAAGCCACAGTCACATCGCAGCCTCTTTCGCTGAGCGTATTGTACATATCACGGCAGATGCGTCCGGTTGAGCCGGAAGAGCTTACCGTGTTGACGATGAGCACCCTCATGATCTTCCCCATGTCACCTTATTGATTATATGGGTATAGCTCTGAATCAGCTTTACCACTTTTACGGAAACATTGCCGTCGCGGTAATCGTCCGCCATACAGAGCGATTCATTGTTGTCGTACATGGAAACTGCCATGTCGATAGCCTGACGAACATCACGGCCGGTGATACCGCCGATGACGATTGTACCCTTATCGAGCACCTCCGGTCTTTCGGTGGAAGTACGCAGCAGTACCGCCGGGAACCCGAGCATGGCGCTCTCCTCCGAAAGAGTGCCGCTGTCGGAAAGCACACAGTAGGCATTTTTTTGCAGCTTGTTGTAATCGAAAAAGCCGAACGGCTTGAGGTTTTGCACCAGCGGATCGAACACAAAACCGCGTTTTTCGATATACTTTTTACTGCGCGGATGCGTCGAATATACTATCGGCATACCGTAATGACCGGCCACCTCGTTGACAGCCGTCATCAAAGAAATGAAATTTTCCTCGTTATCGATATTTTCCTCGCGGTGAGCGGAAAGCAGCATATACTTATGCGGCTGCAAGCCGAGCTCGGCCAGCACCCCGCTTTTTTCGATCTCGGCGCTGTGCTTTTCCAGCACCTCGCGCATCGGCGAGCCGGTAACAAAAAGATGCTCTTTACGAAAGCCCTCGCTCAAGAGGTAACGGCGTGAATGTTCGGTGTACGGCAAATTGATATCGGCGATATGATCGACGATGCGGCGGTTGATCTCCTCCGGCACATTAAAATCAAAGCAGCGATTTCCGGCTTCCATATGGAATATAGGCACCTTAAGTCTTTTTGCCGCAACAGCGCACAGCGCCGAGTTTGTATCGCCGAGAATAAGCAGCGCCTCGGGCTTCACCTCGTTGATAAGAGCATACGATTTGGCAATTATGTTGCCCATAGTCTGCCCGAGATCTTCACCCACGCAGTCAAGATAATAATCGGGCTCACGCAGATCAAGATCCTCAAAAAAAACTTTGTTCAGCGTGTAGTCCCAGTTCTGACCGGTATGCACAAGAATATGATCGAAATATTTATCGCAGGCCTTGATGCATTCCGACAGGCGGATTATCTCCGGGCGGGTACCTATTACCGTCATGACCTTCAGTTTTTCCATGCTACACCTCCAAATACCACGTGTCCGGCTCATCGGGATCAAACGGCTCGTTTGCCCACATCAGCGTCACAAGATCGCTATCGCCGATGTTGGTGATGCTGTGCGTATACCCGACCGGTATATCAATGACCCGCGGTTCATCACCGCTCACGCAATACTCATATATCTTATCTTCAAAAATGCGTCGAAAACGGATTACCGCCCGGCCGGAGACAACAAGAAATTTCTCATTTTTAGTATCATGCCAGTGGTTGCCCTTGGTGATACCCGGCTTGGCGACATTAACGGAAAACTGCCCGCGCTCGGCTGTACGGATAAATTCCGTAAAACTGCCGCGCGTATCACAGTTAGCTTTTTCAGTCAGCCCGTCGCTCATGTCAGGCACGCTTAAATCTTCGCGGCTGCGGCGAAATGAGCGTATCAGCGACGCCAGGCGCCCCAACGTAAGCGTATAGACAGGCTCGACAACGCAGAACTTACCTTCTTTTTTTGCACGACCGTCAACGGCGGCGATAAAGGCATCGACGACATCATCTATATATACAAGACGCAGCGGCGTATCCTCCCCGTTTACCTGTATCGGCTTGCCGGATGCGATATTGCCGCAGAAAGTAGCGACTACGCTGTTGTAATTGGGGTTGCACCACTTACCGAAAACATTGGGCAGGCGAAAAACATAAGCGCGCAGTCCGCCGGTTTCCGCATAAGAAAACACTTCATCCTCCGCGCCTTTTTTGCTGGCGCCGTAGGGATTGTCAAGCTCCGCCTGTATGGAAGATGACAGGATAAAAACAGGCTTGTGCGGGTTTTTCGCCAGCATCTTTAATATTTCGCCGGTAAAGCCGATATTGCCGCTGACAAATTCACTGTCGTCCTTCGGACGGTTTATACCCGCCAGATGGATAACGGCATCGCACCGGGCCGCTTCTGACGCCAGCTGTGACTCCGCAGTATCGGTATCGGCAGCGAAAACATCCTCATAACCTCTGTTTTTCAGCGCATATACAACATTTTTGCCGATAAAACCTTTGGCGCCGGTAACAAGTATTTTCAATTTAACGGCTCTCCAATTCGTCTCTGATATAGCTCAGCTCCAAAAGCTTCTGCTTTACCTCATCAACGCCCAAACGAACGGTGTTGTTGGAATTAAAGCCTACGGAAGCTATATTGTCGGTAGTACCCTCATTGAAATATTTATCGTAGTTAAGGTCGCGGTTATCAGCCGGCACACGGTAAAAATCGCCCATATCTACGGCATGAGAAAATTCTTCGCTGGTAAGCAGCGTCTCATACATTTTTTCACCGTGGCGTATGCCGATCAGTTCGATAGGGTTGTCGG
>CAZIQU010000041.1:3748-9222 GCA_964541445.1 uncultured Lachnospiraceae bacterium
TGTACCATAATATCGCCCGTGTTTCCATTCTCGAAGGTATAGGCCACAAGTTCGACCGCTTCCTCAAGGCTCATGATGAATCGCGTCATGTCGGGGTTGGTCACCGTCAGCGGCTTGCCTGACTTTATCTGTTCGATAAACAGCGGTATCACGCTGCCGCGCGAGCACATAACATTGCCGTAACGGGTACCGCATATACAGGTCTTATCTTCGGCGACAGTGCGCGATTTAGCCCGATATGTCTTTTCCATAAGCGCCTTGGACATGCCCATGGCATTGATCGGATAAGCAGCTTTATCGGTGGATAAGCAGATCATTTTCTTTACACCGCACTCTATCGCCTCACTGAGCACATTTTCCGTACCCAAAATATTGGTGCGAACCGCTTCTATCGGGAAAAACTCACAGCTGGGCACCTGTTTGAGTGCTGCTGCGTGAAATATATAGTCAGCGCCGTTTACGGCATTATGCACGCTTTCGCGCATACGCACATCGCCGATGTAATATTTAATCTTGTCGTTTTGATACTCATGGCGCATTTGGTCCTGCTTTAGCTCATCACGGGAAAAAATACGTATCTCACCTATTTCGGTATTTAAGAACCTGTTCAGCACGGCGTGACCGAAACTGCCGGTGCCTCCCGTTATCAATAAAGTCTTGCCCTCAAACATTGCTGCCTCCGTATTGGTTTAACAATTTATTTATATATCCGTCCATCTCATCGAGAAGTTTCTCGCTGTCGAAATTTTCACGGCAATAACCGATGGCGGCTTTACCCATGGCCGTCAGCTTTTCAGCCGGCATATTATACATCAATTCTGCCGTCTTAACAAGAGCGGCCGCGTCGCCGGCCGGAGCGCACAACCCGGCATTCGCCGCGGTAACGGCAGCGGCCGCCTCACCGTCGGCCGAAACGATAACAGGAATGCCGCATGCCATATATGACTGTGTCTTGGCCGGCAGAGTGCGGCGATAAATATCGCTCGGTGACAGACAGATCAGCGCGGCATCGGCACCGCCTAAAAACGCCGGAATAGCAGCGGCGGGCTGACGACCGTAAAAATAAAACATATCACCGGTTTCACTCGCGGCAACCGCACGCTTGAGCTGCGGCAGGAAACGACCGTCACCGACTATATGAAAGCTCACGGCACAGCCGTCTTCCTTCAGCTTGCGCGCGGCCTCCGGCAAAATTTCCAGCCCTTGAGCCGTACCGATATTGCCGGTAAATATTATTTTAAAACCGTCTCCGCGCAGCTGCACACGTTCGGCGGGAAGCGCCGGCCGGTAAAAGTCTTCCGCGCTTTGCGGCCAAAGCACCAGTTTTTCCGCCGGTACACCGCGAGCGGCAATCGCCTCGGCAAAGCTTACGGTCGGCACAAATATATAATCGCACGCCCGGTAGATACGGTCACTCACGCCGCCCAGATATTTTAAAATCAATCCGTTGTTTATGCCGGCTGCCGACTGTACATTTTCCGGCCAGAGATCGGTCACATAGATCATGCAGGGTATATGGTGTCGGCGCGCGTAGCGTATGCCGGCCAGAGCCTGCAGCATCGGTGAGGATTCATGTATAAAAACAATATCGGCACGGCTGCGGGTAAAGACAGCCCAAAAGAAGCCGGAGATCACAAAGGAATAGTAATTGAGTACCAGCATGAGCTTATTATGCCCGCGCGGGATGACAGGCAAACGGGTGATGTTTACGCCGAAATGCTTCTCTTTTCGTTTTTTAAATAAACCGTAGCCGTCATAAAAACGCCCCTGCGGATAATTCGGCACGGCACAGACAGCCTCAACATCATAGCCGCGCTTGACCCAGCGGGCGGCAATATCGTTGATACGGAACTGCTCGGGATAAAAATACTGTGATACCAGCATGATCTTTATGGCCATAAACAGACGACCTCTCAGGAGTTTTTGACTATATAGTTCCAGCCGTCGGCGCACATTTCATCAAGGCCGTGCTCGGCGACAAAACCGAGCCCGTTCTTTGCCTTGCTGACATCGGCATAAAGCGAAGCCAGATCGCCGGCGCGCCGCGGCCCGATCTCATACGGGACAGCATGTCCGCACGCCTTTTCAAAGGCATGGATCACCTCCAGAACCGAGCTGCCCATGCCCGTGCCGAGATTGTATATATACAGCCCGGGAGCTTCAATAAGCTGACGGATAGCCAGTACATGACCGCGGGCAAGATCGCACACATGGATATAATCTCTGACACCGGTACCGTCCGGCGTGTCGTAATCGTCACCGTAGACGGTCAGCTTTTTCAGCTTGCCCACCGCCGTGCGCGAGATATACGGAAAAAGATTGTTGGGTATACCCTGCGGGTCTTCACCGATAAGGCCGCTCGGATGCGCCCCCACCGGGTTGAAATAACGCAGCAGTGAAACCGAAAAATCGGGATATGCCCGGTGCATGTCCCTGAGGATATGCTCGTTGACTGTCTTAGTCTGCCCATAGGGATTTGTCGCCTCGCCGTATGGCATGTCCTCGCGTAAGGGCGGTTGATTAGTCTCACCGTATACGGTAGCCGATGAGCTGAAAACAAAACGGCCGACGCCGTGCGCGCGCATTACCCTGCAGAGAGAAAGCGTCGAATCTATATTCGTACGGTAGTATTCCAGCGGTTTTTCCACCGATTCGCCCACGGCTTTCAACCCGGCGAAATGGATAACAGCGCCGATGTCGTTTTCGGAAAATATCCTTTCCAAAGCGGCGTCATCGCACACATCGCAGCGGTAAAACTTTATTTTTTTGCCGGCAATTTCCTCGATCTTATCCTTTACTGTCTCATGCGAATTGGAAAGGTCGTCGGCAACGATCACCTCATATCCTTCGGCAAGCAGTTCCACGCAGGTATGGCTGCCGATGAAGCCCATACCGCCGGTCACTAATATAACCATTTTCAAAGCTCCTTTTATTGCTTTTAATTGTATCATCATCACATTTTAAACACAACAAAGCACAAAAAATCCCCCCTCTGCGGGAGGATATAATTTATTTTTCTGTCTTTTTTTCTTTTGTTTCCGCCGGCTTGGCGCTGCCGGAGCGGCGCTGCGCAGTGCGGGCGCGCGTTTCTTTTTTTCGCTGAGTGCGTTTTTCGCGCTTATCTTTTATTCGAGCGAGTTTATCCGCTCTTTTTTTCTTTGTCGCCTCGGCATCTTTGCCGAGAAGATTGGCAAGTAAAGACATGTTTTCCCTCTTTTTCTATTTTTTATTCTTTAAGTAATTCTTTAATGTCCCAACCACTTTTTTAAACTGTTTCTGCTGCTCGGGAGTCATCTTCTCCTGCAGCCGCATCACCATGCGGGCCTTCTCTTCATCGCTCATGCCGTTTTTGCCGTCGACATCCTGCATAAACTTTTTGATCTGCGGTCCGTATTTTTTGCCGAAATCGTTGACATCGGCCTCCAGCCCCTTATCTTTTATTTCCTGCTTGAGACCCTCGACGTCATTTTCCGAATTTTTCAGCTCGCGGATTATCGACTTCAGTTCATTGATATCATCTGTAGCTATACCCGTCACCTCCCATTCACGGTATATAATATGACGCTGCAAATAAAAGTTTACCCTTTTCACGTTTTCGGAAAATCTGCGTATTATATGGCGAAAAGAGTTTTACGCTCTTGGAAAAAGATAAATGATCGGAGGATTTTAAATATAATGTGTGACTTTTTCGGAGATTGCAGCTGTGACAGCATTCTGATGTTCTTCCTTCTTCTGGTTGTCCTGTTCGACGGAATGGGCTTCTGGGGCGAAGATCCCGGTATGCTTCTGTTCTTCTTCCTGTTGCTCATCATCCTCTTCGTGTATTAAGACCGGCGGCTTCACGCATGCCGCCGTCCGCGCTGTGGACGGCGGCTTTTTAATTATTGTAATATTTTTTGCTCGCTGCCGGCTGCCGTTATGATAGGATAATAAGAACTGAAAGGACTAACCGACATGCGCAAAGAAAATATACTTGTTTTGGATTTCGGCGGACAATACAATCAACTTATCGCCAGAAGGGTGCGGGAAAACCGCGTTTACTGTGAAGTAATGAGCTACAAAACGACGGCGGAAAAGATCAGAGAGATCGCGCCTATCGGCATCATATTCACCGGCGGGCCTAACAGCGTCAGCGATGAGGGCGCTCCCAAACCGGATAAAGCGGTTTTTTCTCTGGGAATACCGGTATTGGGTATATGCTACGGTATGCAGCTGATGGCGCAGGAGCTCGGCGGCAGTGTATCGGGCGGCGACAAGCGTGAATACGGCCGCTGCCAAACAAATTTCGACACAGAAAGCCCGCTGTTTGCCGGCATCGGTGACAGCTCCGTCACATGGATGAGCCATACATACAAGGTCACTGCGGCGCCGGAAGGCTTTACCGCCTGCGCGTCTTCCGATAATACCGGTATCGCCGCCATGGAAGACAGAGAGAAAAACCTGTACGCGGTACAGTTTCACCCGGAGGTACTGCACACCCAAAAGGGCAGCGAGATACTGCACAATTTCATCTATAATATATGCAAGGCGAACGGAGAATGGAAAATGGAAAATTTTGTTAAACAATCCATCGAAGAACTGCGAACCAAAATAGGAAACGGCAAAGTGCTGCTGGCGCTTTCCGGCGGCGTGGACAGCTCGGTCTGCGCGGCGCTGCTTGCCGAAGCAATCGGCAGCCAGCTGACCTGCATTTTCGTCGATCACGGGTTTATGCGTAAAAACGAGGGTGATGAGATCGAGCAGGCCTTTGCCAACCGTGAACTGAATTTTATCAGAGTGAACGCGCAGCAGCGTTTTTTACAGAAGCTTGCCGGCGTTACAGACCCCGAGCAGAAGAGAAAGATAATCGGCGCGGAATTCATCAAGGTATTTGAGGAAGAAGCGAAAAAGATCGGCTCAGTGGATTTTCTGGCACAGGGCACCATCTATCCGGATGTGATCGAGTCCGGCACGGGCGACGCCGCCAAAATAAAGAGCCATCACAATGTGGGCGGGCTGCCGGATCATGTGGATTTTAAGGAGATCATCGAGCCTCTGCGCATGCTTTTTAAGGACGAAGTGCGCACTCTGGGGCGGGAGCTGCATCTGCCGGAGGCGATAGTCAACCGTCAGCCGTTCCCCGGACCCGGTCTGGCGATAAGAACCATCGGCGAGCTGACCGAAGCCAAGCTGGATACACTGCGGGACGCCGACAGGATATTCCGCGACGAGATAGAGGCCGCAGGCCTTGATAAAAGCGTAAATCAGTATTTCGCGGTAATAACCGATCTGCGCTCGGTCGGCGTTATGGGCGACGAACGCACCTACGACTACACGCTGGCGCTCAGAGCGGTGACGACCACCGACTTTATGACTGCCGACTGGGCTCGTATACCCTACGATATTCTCGACAAAATATCCAACCGCATCGTCAACGAAGTCAAAAACATCAACCGGGTGGTCTACGATATCACCAGCAAGCCGCCGGCAACGAT
>CAZIQU010000042.1:0-9152 GCA_964541445.1 uncultured Lachnospiraceae bacterium
CTTCAATCATGCGTGAAGTCTGTTTTGGCACAGACATATCACGACTTTGAACTGATATTGGTTGATGACGGTTCCACTGACGGCAGCAGCGCGCTGTGCGATGAGCTGGCTGCCGCCGACAGCCGTATAAAGGTTTTGCATCGGCAAAACGGCGGCGTGTCTAACGCCCGCAACGCCGGTATTGAAGCGGCAGCGGGGGAGTATATCTCTTTTATCGACAGTGATGATACCGTAAAACCCGACTATTTACGCGCTGAAGCAGCTGCGGCGGCAAGCATCGGTGCGGATATCGTTTTCGGCGGCACTGATTATTTAAACGGTGACTGTGTCGATATGACTACCGCCGGGGCTGCTCAGCCCGGTGTTCTTGAGCCAAAACAGATTCTTGAATTGCAGCCTGCTGACAATTTGATGCTGTGGGGGCCGTGCTCTAAACTGATAAAAACCGCGCTTATCAAAAACAACAACATTGTTTTCGACGAAACGCTCTATAACGGCGAGGATATAGTTTTTGTGGCTGAATGTGTTTTTCGGGCGAAAAAAACATATTACGATCCTACGCCTTACTATCAATATGTCAAGCACTGTGTAAGCGCCAGCGCGGCCGCTTTCAACGAAAAACAGGCTACCTTTTTTACCGCAGCGGAAAAAGTGATGGCACTGGTTTCTCCGGTAAGTGCGGCAGCGGCGGACGCTTGGAAAAAAGTATTGTTTGATTATGCTGCCGGCCGCCTCACGGAGATGATTCGTACGGATAACGATAGCGGTGAGCTGATAGGGCTTTTAAAAACGCAGATGCGCCGCTATTATGGTTTTTATATGCGCAGCAGTGCTTCATTGCGGCAGAAGATAAGGGCGGCGCTGCTGACGGCGGCACCGAAGGCTTTTACCCGGCTGTATTGGGGTGTAAAGGGGATCGCACGATGAATGAGCTTATCAGTATAATAGTGCCGGTATATAACACCAGCGAGTATATAGCCGCCTGCCTGAAAAGCCTCGCGGCGCAGACTTATGATAAAATAGAGATTATCGTTGTCGATGACGGTTCTGACGACGGCAGCGGCGAGATTGCCAAAAGCTTTGCGGCTGCTGACACGCGCTTCAAAGTATTTCGCAAAGTCAACGGCGGCGTGTCATCGGCGCGCAATTTCGGACTGGCAAAGGCAAGCGGCGAATATGTGACTTTCGCGGACGCCGATGATACAGTCGGTGCGGGCATGGTGGCGCATCTGGCGTCTATGGCCGACCTTGCCGAGGGCTGTATACCGGTCACGCCTTTGGAATTTTCGACCGATGGCGAAAGCTTTGTCGCGCAGGTTTTCCCCGCCGGAGACGGCGTTTTGGCTGCGGCTGACGCTCTTTTGCTGCAGTGGCGGGACGCACAGCCGCTTTTGGGCCCGTGCGCCAAGCTTATACCGGCTGAACTTCTCAGAAAAAATGAGATACGCTTCGATGAAGATATCGCCATGGGTGAGGACCGGCTTTTTATGGCGCGGGTGATCGCCGCTTCAGCGGGTATTTTTTATTCGCCGGAGGTGTTTTATCATTATACATGGCGGGCCGAAAGCATGTGCCGCAGTGATATAAATGAAAAGTATTTAACTCAGTTTGAGGCGTTTCGCCGCATACGCGCTTTTACCGATGCCATGGGTGAGCCGATGCGCCGTGAGGCGGTGCTTACCTGTATGAACCACGCTACCGTATACGCTGCTGCGGCTGCCGGTGATGGTGATACCGGCAGTGTGCTTGAGAGGCTGCGCGGCGAGATAAAAGCACTTTATCCCGAATTCGCCGGGCTGCCCGGTATCGGCGTTAAAGCAAAAATGCGGGCGGCGTTATTGGGCAGCTGTCCGTGGCTTACCGCGAAAATATACAGAACGCTGAAAAACAGAGAGCTGAAATAGGCAGGGTATAAATTATGGCACGCAATGAACGTAAGACCGGCGCGATACTATCTTATGTAACTATCGCCGTCAATATACTGGTGAGTGTTTTTTATACGCCCTTTATGCTGCGGGTTATGGGTACGAGCGACTACGGGGTCTATTCTACGGCCAACGCCGTTATCGGTTATCTCTCCATACTCGATTTGGGGCTGTGCAACGCTTTGGTGCGCTACAATACCCGCTATCGCGCTTTGGACGATAAGCAGGGTGAGGCCCGCATCAACGGCATGTTTATGCTCATGTATTCCGTGATCGGCGTCATTACGCTGATAGCCGGGTTTATCATCTCGCGCTATCTTTTGGACGCGCTCTTCGCGGCCAAATTTACCCCTGACGAGCTTTACCGGGTTAAAAAAGTCTTTGTTATCCTGATGATCAGTCTGGCGGTACGCTTCCCGATGAGCGTGTATTATTCCATTGAAAATGCCTATGAGCGTTTTACTTTTTCTTATCTGGTCAGCCTTATTTTCAACCTGCTGAGTCATGCGGCCATAATAGTTCTTTTGATGCAGGGCTTCGGTTCTGTCGCGTTGGCCTTCTGCAGCCTGGTATTCCAGCTTATTTCCGGTGCGGTGCGTATCGTTTACTGTTACCGGCAGCTGCATGTTAAATTTATTTTCCGCGGTTTCGATCATGAGCTGCTGCGGGAAATATTCGTTTATACATTTTATATTTTTATCAATGTTATCGTCGATCAGATGTACCAGAGCACCGATAAAGTGATTTTGGGCGCTGTTATCGGCACCTCTGCCGTTGCCGTTTATAATGTCGCCGGGCAGATCGAAAACTATTTCATACAGTTTTCGGTGGCGATAAGCGGCGTATTTTTGCCGAAGATAACTAAAATAGCCACCTTGGACGAGGAGAGCGCCGAGCTTTCCGGCCTGTTTGTGCGCATCGGGCGCATACAGTTCATTCTGCTCAGCTTCATTCTTTCCGGCTTCATTATTTTCGGCCGTCAATTCATCACTCTCTGGGCCGGGCCGGATTACGCCGAGGCGTATATAATCGCGCTGCTGCTGATAGCTCCGTCAGTGATACATCTTTCGCAGAATATCGGCATCGATATTCTCCGCGCTAAATTCAAGCATAAATTTCGCTCGGTGCTTTACTTCATCATCGCTCTTTTCAATATCGCCGTCAGTATTCCGCTGGCTAAACTTTACGGCGGCATCGGCGCCGCTTTCGGTACCTTCTGCGCTACGCTTATCGGCCAAACGCTGATAATGAACTGGTATTATCATCGGGTGATAGGGCTTGATATACCGCGTTACTGGCGTGAGATCGGCAAGATCGCGCTGGCGGTTGCTTTGTATTCAACGGTAGGTATCCTTCTGAATGTAATTATTACCTTCGCGGGATGGGCGGCACTTTTCCTGAAAATAATGATCTACACGGTGCTGTTTGCGTTCGTTGTGTGGAGATTTATCTTTAACGATTACGAAAAAGCGCTGCTGCTGCCGCTGCTGAAAAAAGCCGGGCTGATAAAAAAATAGCGCTTATTGAAATAAAGCGCATAAACTGTTATTATCTATACATTGTTTACGGAGGCACTGATGGAAAAAAAAATAACTTTAAATGAGATACTCATCGTCATGCTGAGAAACTTCAAAACTCTCATGCTGTTTTCTTTGGCCATGATGGTATTGGTCGGAGCGCTGGGCTGCCGGCGCGGGTATTTGGATTATAAGGCGTATCAGGACAAGATGGCTGAGGAAAAAACCAATTATGCCATTGAGCTGCAAAGATACTCTAACTATGTGGAGCAGCTGCAGCAGTATACAATATCGGTCGATGATACCGCCGCCGATGCCGCCGTTTTTTTAAATGAGCTCAACAGCCTGGAAAAGCCGGAATATACCGGGCCTTCGCTGTCGTATGAAAACACCGATGACGCCGCTTTGGCCGCCTATGTTGAAAGCGACGAATACCGCAATTACCTGAGTAACGTGCGCGAGTATCTCAATAAGATAAATACCTCTACATCAAGCTTTGTCATCAGAGTGAATAATCTGGCGAATATCGTGCCTGCCGAAGATCAGCCTTCGGTCACCTATACCGATCTGCAAAAAGAAGCCACCACCAAAGCCGATATAATCGAGCTGACCGTCAAGAGTGCCGTGGGCGGGTTTTTCTCCGGTTTCGCACTGATGTTTCTGTGGGTGATGACTGCGGCCTTCATAAGCAACCGTATAAGCTATGTGAGCCAGCTGCGTGAGCGTTACAGCTATGAGATATTTGGCAGCCTGCGCCGGCAAAAAAAGCAGTCGTCATCGAAGCGGATAAACCGCTGGCTGATGAGCCTTGAAGGTATAGAGCAGAGCTTTTCTTCCGATGACGAAGCGCTGAAGTACGCAGCGGCAAATATCAAACTTGGCTGTGCTGAGAGCGGCGCCGGCATTGCTCTTGTCGGCAGCTGCGGCGGCGAGAGCCTCGATAGGCTTTCCGTTGAGCTTTCCGGGCTGACCGGCAAAAAAGTAAGCGTGTGCGGCGATATACTTAACGATGCCGCATCACTTGAAAAATTAGCGGCAGGCAGTGAAGATATCGTACTGATAGAGGCCCTCGGTGATAGTTTCTACAACAGTATCGATGCGCAGATCGTTAAAGTAAAAAAGAGCGGACGCGGCATACTCGGTTTTCTGCTTGTCTGAGCGCACGATAATAAAATAGCAAAAAAACTCCTAAAGCATATTATATTGCGAAAAGGAGTTTTTTTTATGAAAAGAAAAACATTGTCCGATAAGGTGGATATCTTTGTGAGTGATATATGCAACAGCACACCCGAGGATAATACCGTATCGGTGATAATATACGCCAACGATAACTGCCGTGACTGTATACGCCGGCATCTCGATGAACTCGGCTGCCGCGTAAAATATGATATCGATCTGATCAACGCCGTTGCGGCGGAAATAAGCTCCGCCGACATAGATGAACTTACCGCGGATGAAAAGGTCGCCTACATTGCCGGTGACTACGATGTGAAAACATGTCTTGATATCGCCCGTCCTGCCATAAACGCCGAAAGCCCCGGATATACCGGGCGCGGGGTAGGCGTGGCGGTAGTCGATACCGGTATATATCCGCATGCCGATCTTACTGTCAATTCTTCACGGATAAAAGCTTTTGCCGATTTCGTGAACGGTAAAAAAAAACCGTATGACGACAACGGGCACGGTACACACTGCGCCGGCATTATCGCCGGTGACGGATTTTCCTCAAAGGGAAAATATGCGGGCATAGCCCCCGCCGCCGATATCATCTCCGTAAAAGTGATGAACGGTTACGGCGAGGGCAATGTATCCGATATTTTGGCGGGGTTGGAATGGATAAATAAAAATCGTGAGCTTTATAATATAAAAGTGGTCTCGCTTTCGTTGGGCGGCAGCAGCCGCGGCGGCGGCTACGATCCGCTGGTCAAAGCGGTGGAAAAGCTGTGGGAAAGCGGCGTGACCGTGGTGGCGGCTGCCGGCAACGAGGGACCGGAGCTTTCCACTCTCGGTTCGCCGGGAGTTAGCCGTAAAATAATCACCGTCGGTGCCGCCGACGACAGAGGTACCGTTACCGCCGCCGATGACGGCGTGGCGGAGTTTTCTTCGCGCGGTCCGTCGCCGTATTCACGATACAAGCCCGATATCGTCGCTCCGGGCGTGAATATAACCTCATTGGCCAACAACGGCGGTTATGCGGAGATGAGCGGTACATCCATGGCTACCCCCATGGTCAGCGGCGCCTGCGCGCTGCTTTACGAAAAATACCCCGATATTACCCCTGATGAAGTCAAGCGCCGCCTTAACCGCAGCGGCATCAGCCTGCGCGAGGGCCGCTACGCTCAGGGAAACGGCCTGATAGACGTAAAAAAGCTGCTGGCCTGATAACGCATTAAAACGGCACGGAGAATATTCTGTGCCGTTTTGCGTAAAAAAAAGATGCCGTTTCGGCATCTATTTGTGAAGCATACCCACCAGGTCGAAAATATCGTCAAACCCTGCTTTATCGTCATCGCCGTCGCCGGATTCCGGCACCTCGCGGCCGGCGGTTTCTTCGGCGTTTTCCGGCGCCTTCAGCAGACCGAGCAGATTTTTGATGTTGCTTACATTTTCCAATACCGGTATGCCGGTGATCGTGGGTATCTGCTCCAGTAAAGTTTTTATGCGTTCGCCGCGCGGGGTTTCCGGCGGCAGCGAGGAGAGCTTTTGCTTAACGCCGCGCACCTGTTTTACGGTACGTTTTGTTTTATCGATATTATCAAGCATATCGTTGACCGTGCCGAGCTTGGTGTCGTTCAGGTAAGGTCTTATTTGGCGGAATATGTCGGTAAAATCCTCCGATGAAACCGTTTTAGCGCCGACCGCCGAAACCGCAGCGTCTGCCGCGCCGATTGAGCCGATATCGTCGATGATGTTTTGTATCTTATACAGAGCTTTTATCGGCCGGTAACCGTCGGAACTTAATATATCAGCCGCTTTCTGTATGTAGTTTTTGCGGCGGATGACAACCGGCTGTACATCGGTTTCTTCGCCGTCTGCCGCGGGCATGCTTTCGGCCGCTGCCTTTTGCGCGGCTTCGGCCAAGGCCGTATCGTAAGCGGGCATGGCGTTGTAGACCATCAGCCCCAACGCCCCCAGCAGCATAAGCTTATCATCGGAGATGACTATATTGCTTTTGATTTTCATTTTTCCTCCTTGGCAAAGCAGGTTTCGGGGAGGGCCCGAAACCTTAAAGATCGACGAAAAGCAGAACGAGAAGCAGTATTATTATCAGCGTGTTCCCTTCGAGCAATCCTCCCAGCCCGCCGAGAAGACCGCCGCCGTTATCGCAGTCCTCACCGTCGTTGTCGGAGCTCAGCAGCAATACCGCTGCGATGATGATTATTATCCAGGTAATATCTATATCGCCGAAAAGATTATTGAGCATAACAACCTCCTAATGTTGTTTACCGGCCTAAGTTATGTAAGTCACTCTGCCGGTCAGCGAAGTGTATTCGATCGGTTTATAGTACGCGGCGCCTGCCCCGGTTGTTAATCGGTTTGCAAAAAAAAGAGCCTCACATTGACATATCCGAAAACGATATAGTATAATTATCAGCAGTTTAAGACATTTACGGGCCCGGTGTAAATTCACGGGCTCGATTTAATACGCGGAGGAAACGATGGCAAAAAACAATCAGGTCGAAAGCATCACGCCGATGGACGAGGATTTCGCCAAATGGTATACCGACGTGATCCTGAAAACGGAGCTTGTCGATTACGCGCCGGTAAAGGGCTTCATGGTCATCAGAGCATACGGGTACGCACTCTGGGAGAATATTCAAAAGGCGTTTGACGATGAATTCAAGAGGACGGGTCACAAAAATATGTATTTCCCGCTTCTTATTCCGGAAAGCTTTCTCAATAAGGAAAAAGAGCACGTAAAAGGGTTCGCCCCGGAAGTCGCCTGGGTAACGATGGGCGGCGAAAACGAACTGACCGAACGACTGTGCATCAGGCCGACCTCAGAGACCATAATCTGCAGCATGTACGCCAAATGGCTCAAGTCGTACCGTGACCTGCCTTTCTTATACAACCAGTGGTGCAACGTCGTGCGCTGGGAAAAGACCACGCGGCCGTTTCTGCGTACCAGCGAGTTTTTGTGGCAGGAGGGACATACTCTGCACGAAACCTTTGATGAGGCGCAGCAGGAGACTATGCAGATGCTCGGTATATACGAGCGTATCTGCCGTGATTACCTGGCTATACCCATGTATGTAGGGCAAAAAAGCGAAAAAGAGAAATTTGCCGGAGCCCACGCCACCTATACCATTGAGGCGATGATGCACGACGGGCAGGCGCTGCAAAGCGGCACCAGCCATAATCTGGGTGATCATTTTACCCGCGCCTTCGATATAAAATACCTCGATCGTGACAATACCGAAAAATATCCTTTTCAGACTTCATGGGGTGTCTCCACCAGACTGATCGGCGGTATCATCATGGTACACGGGGATGATAAAGGCTTAAAGCTGCCGCCGATGATCGCACCTATTCAGGCGATAATCGTGCCTGTGGCTATGCATAAGGAAGGCGTGCTGCCGGCAGCGCGTGAGTTGTATGAAAATCTTAAGACCGGCGCCAGAGTGGAGCTTGACGATTCCGACGCTTATTCTCCCGGCTGGAAATTTAATCAGTACGAGATGAAGGGCGTGCCGGTAAGAATAGAGATCGGCCCCAAGGATATCGAAAACGGTGTCTGTGTGATGGTCAGACGCGACACCGAAGAAAAGATTACCGTGCCTTTGGAGCAGGCGGCTGCTGTATTTAAGGACCTGCTCGAAAAAATACAGCTGAATATGTACGAGCAGGCTTTGGAAATGCGCAACAAGCGCACCGGCAGCGCCGCCGATATGGCAGAGTTTAAGAAAACTTTAACCGAGAAACCCGGCTTTATCCGCGCTGCGTGGTGCGGCAGGCGCGAATGTGAGGACAAAATAAAGGACGAGACCGGCGCCTCATTACGCTGTATGCCTTTCGGCGAGGAAGTGCAGAACGACGATGTATGCGTCTGCTGCGGAGAAAAGGCGGAAAAAATAGCTTACTTCGCCAGAGCTTATTAGAGGGAAATAACAATGGAAAACGCATTTGATATTTTAAAAGAGCGCGGATACATAGAACAGTGTACCGATGAAGAGGCCGTGCGCAAAAGACTTGCGGAGGGGCCGGTCACATTTTACATCGGTTTTGATCCTACGGCGGACAGTCTGCATGTGGGGCATTATATACAGATAATGGTGATGACTCATCTGCAAAGATGCGGCCATCGGCCGATAGCGCTGCTGGGCGGCGGCACTACCATGGTAGGCGATCCCTCCGGCAAGACTGATATGCGCAAGATGCTTACGAAGGAGATCATCGCTGCCAACGCCGATAATTTCAAGAAGGTATTCGAGAAATTCATCGACTTTACCGCCGGGAGAGCGATCATGGCCAATAACGCCGATTGGCTGCTCAACCTGAATTATATAGACTTCCTGCGCGATGTGGGTGCGCAGTTTTCCGTAAACAGGATGCTGGCGGCGGAATGCTATAAAAACAGGATGGAACGCGGCCTGACATTTTTGGAATTCAACTATATGATCATGCAGTCATATGACTTTTTAAAGCTCAACGAGCTTTACGACTGTGAACTGGAGTGCGGCGGCAACGACCAGTGGTCCAATATAATCGG
>CAZIQU010000043.1:0-4553 GCA_964541445.1 uncultured Lachnospiraceae bacterium
TGACCCCATGGTTTTGACCTTGTTCTTGCCCTTCTCTCGAAAAAGTCCGGCCCTCTGCGGTGGAGTCCGAAGCTATGCTTCGGCTTACGACACCCATGCAAGGCTTGTCCAACAAATTGAGCTTTAGCGATTATTTGTTGGCTACAAGCTACTGCTGACTTTTTCGAAGAGGAGCAATGGCGATACGAGTCAACAATGCCTCCCGCAGGGAGGCATTCAACGAGTTGAGCACATTGCGACGACGCGGACCAGGTTAGCTTTTTTGGCTTATACAAGCCGTTTTTTGAGATCTGACCCCATGGTTTTGACCTTGCCCTTATCTCAGCCGAAATGCGGCCCTTCATTTCGGCTGAAGAGGAGCAGCCGTGAGGCTCGCAAGCGCCCTGCCCGCAAGGGTGGGCGCGCCAATGCCGAACGCGCTGCGACGAGTAAAAGCTTATTTTAATCGCCGCGATATGTGTTACAAGCGCACGATAGATTATAATACAGTTATGAATAATCAAAGAAAACGCGGATTTTTTTACTGCATAAAACCTATACTTTTTTATTTTCTCATCAACATCGGCGTATCTATCGTGTTTGCTTTTGTCGTCGAGTTCTCACTTGTCAAAAGCGGCGCCGACCTCTCCGATGTGCAGACGCTCTATGACGCCGTGCTGGAATTTACCCTGAAATATTCGATATGGCTGAGCCTGGCGGTGGCCGTCATCGCCGGAGCGATCTTTTATCTGCCGTACCGTCGCAGCGAATGGCAGATATACGAGCGCCCTTACATCAATAAGATAGGCATTAAAGACATACTTCTTCTGCTGCTTACCGGCATTGCCGTTTATATGTTTGTCGATGTTGTGCTGGTCATACTTTCCGGGCTGTTCAATATGAACGCTCTGCTGACTGAGCATTCCGAATCGCTCGCTTACATTACCGGTGACAATATTATATTGGATATACTCGTTTACTGCCTTATCACACCCGCCGTTGAGGAGCTGATCTTCCGCGGGCTCGTGTTCAACCGGCTGCGCGGCAGTATCAACGCACAGTCGGCGATGATAATGAGCGCCGTGATCTTCGGCGCGATGCACATGGGCGGCATAATTCAGATAGCGTACGCCGCTTTTTTGGGATGGGTTATGGCTTATGTCTACTGCAAATACTGCAACCTCGCCGCGCCGGCGATCATTCATATCACCTTCAATCTCATGAACTATGTATTTGCCATACCGGCGCTTACCGCCTTTTTCAACGGTGAAAACAGCATCGGCAATATTGTTTATTACGCGTTGACGGTGGCGCTCTGCGTGGCGGCCTTTAAACTGATGAAGAATAAACGGAACGCCGAAAAGCGCCCTGCTTTCGGGGCGGATGCTTCCGGAGAAACAAAAACGAATATACAGGAGTGACTTATGCTTACGGCTGCCATCGCCGTGACTGCTGCCGTGTTCATCGCCGGCGGTTGGTTCATCGGCAAAAAAATGCCCGATGACTGTCCGCCGCTGCGGCGGACGGCGGCCTCGGCCGCTCTGCTGCTTTTGACCGGGCTGCTGTGTGAGATATTCATTTTCAATGCTTCTTTTTTTGCGACCCGCTCACTGCAAAGCCGACAGGTATGGGGAGAGACCGTTATCAGCCCGTCTGCCGACACCCTGAACATCGAGAATATCAACGAGAAAACCGTCAATATATATATAGATGCCGAGCCGAATCAGCCGGTGGCTGTCGCCGATATCACGATTTTTTATACCGATGGCTCCGTGTCGCTTTACGATCGCGGGCTGGCTGTGCATACGCTTTGCAGCGCCGTCGCTCGCAGCGGCTTCATCAGCCTGAAGCTTACCGGCGACACCGGCAGCCTGCAGCTGCAATGCGTGACCGATGACAGCATATATGTGCGCGGCATATATATAAATATGCCGGTACCCTTTGACTTTTCGCTCAAGCGTCTGGCCGCTGTGCTTTTGCTGCTGAGCTTTGTTTGGCTGCTGCGTCCCTCCGGCCGCTTGGCGCAGATAAAGACAGCTGAAAGCGGGAGAGGCGGCGCGGCGGTAACGGCGCTTTTCGCCGTCGTTGCGGTGCTGCTGCTTTTTACGGCGGTCTTTGCCGTCACTTATACCGCCGACGAGCTGCCGGCGCATCACAGCCAATACGCGCGGCTGGCGGAATCTTTTCTGCACGGGCACGTTTATCTCGAGAGCGAGGTGCCGCAGTGGCTCATTGATATGGAAGAACCCTACGACACGCCGCTGCGCTGGTACACATTTTCGCAAAGCGGCAGTGATACCAACTTTGAGTATGACACCGCCTATTATAACGGCCATTATTACGTATATTTCGGCGTTCTGCCGGTGATACTGTTCTACCTGCCTTACCGCCTTGTTGCCGGCGGCGATATGCCGGCGGAGTATGGTGTTTTTGCGGCGGGCGCGTTTTTGATAGCCGGTATATTCGTTTTGATAAGGCAGATATGCCGCCGATATTTCCCGGGCAATAAGCTGAATATCTGCCTGCTCGTATCAACGGCGTTCGCCGCCGCTTCGGGCGTTTATCTGTTCAGCGTATCCCCCTCATTTTATGTACTGCCGAATATCTGCGCGGCGGCTTTAGGCGTATGGGGGCTGTATTTTTGGCTGCGGCTCGGCCCGCAGTGCCGCCGACCCTGTGCCTGCGCCGTCGCCGGGTCGCTGTGCGTTGCGCTTATCGCCGCGGCGCGTCCGGCGGCTGTTTTGATATCTTTTGCCGCCATACTGCTTTTTTACCGTCCCTTTATCAAAGAAGGCTTCATCAAAACAAAAGCCGGCCGCCGGCAATTCATCTGTTTGATCGTGCCCTATATAATTGTGGCAGCGGCTCTGATGGCTTACAACGCGGCCAGGTTCTCATCGCCGTTTGACTTCGGTGAAAAGTACAATCTTACCCTGATAAATCTGGGCGCGCGCACCTTCAGGGCGGAGCTCATACCGCTGGCTGTGGGAGCGTTCTTCTTTTCGCTGCCGTCCGTCAACTCGCTCTTTCCCTTTGTGCATACCGCTGCCGTCACCTCAAATTATATGGGCGAGATCATCCTTTCGCAGACATACGGCGGCCTGTTCGCCGTCTGCCCGATGCTGTGGCCGCTGACGGTGTTTTCCGGCGCGGTTAAAAAGCTCCGCGAGAAAAAACTGCTGCCGCTCTGCGTGTTTCTGCTGCTGCTGGCGGTGCTGCTGGCGATATTTGATACACAATTTTCCGGCACCATTATCCGCTATATGCTCGATTTCTCCTATATGGCGCTGCTCGCCGCCGCTTTCACGGTTTTTTGCCTTTTGGAATCAGCCGATGAAAAAGGCTGCGGCGTCTTTGCCGGCAAGCTCATATATATACTCTGCACGCTGGGTATGCTTTACACGGCGGCCGCCGTCACGGCCTGCGCGGCGGAAAACATGCTTGCCGCCGGTGAAACGGCATCATATTATAATATGATGTATACCGTACTTACTTCGCTGTGAGCGAGGCACCCCGCTTTTTTGCCGCAATCATTGAATTGTCTGTTTTTTTACCTTATAATAGAAGATAAACTTTTTCAGAGGACAGCGTATAATTGAAATTAAAAGAACTGCTTAAACCCACCGCGGCCGACAGCGAACCGGCGGCGGATGAAGATAAAAAGAAGGAAGCGGGCCGTCCGGATTCCGCCGACGGTTATACACTGCCGCTGGTAGCCACCGGCGGCATACTCATCGGGCCTTATGTATCCACATCGCTCGATATGTACCCCGGTATGGGGCTCGAGGCCGTCAACGCGGCCTATGAAGGCAACCGACTGGTCGTTTTTGCCGAGCGCATCTCTCAGGCGCAGATACCGGCGGTGAATGACCTGCGCTGCATCGGCACGATTGCCGATATAAAAAACGTATTCCGTCTTTCGGGTGAGAATTCGCGCGTAAGCGTAGAGGGCAAAAGCCGCGCCGTAATTACGGCGGTGCGGAGCGAGCCAAACGGCGAGTTCCTTTTAGCGTCGGTGGAGCCGATCGGCTATGAGGGGCGCATTTACACCGCCGATGAGGCCGCCGCTTATTATGTGCTCAAGAGCAAGTATCTTGAGCTGCTCACGCTCTCGGGCCGTGAGGATTCTGTCTACGAAAAGAAGCTGAAGTCGCTTACACCTGACGGCGGTGTCGATTTTATCGCCGCCAACGCGCCGCTTTCCGCCGACGATTTTTACGATGTGTTGGAATGTACCGACACCCTAAAGCGTATAACCATGCTCAACGAGCATATAGAAATGGCCCTGCGCACCACGCAGCTGGAGATAGATCTGGAAACAAAGGTGGCCTCCGCGTTCGCCAAGGAGCAGAAGTCGCGTTATCTTCGCGAGAAGAAGGACGCCATCGACCACGAGCTGGACGATGATGACGATGCCATGCTGCGCGACTACCGCACCCGTCTGGAAGCGCTGCCGCTGGCCGACGAATACAAAAACAGGCTGCTCAAGGAGATGGACCGTCTTGAATCGACGCCGGAAGGCTCGCAGGAATCGAGTGTGATACAGTCTTATTTCGACTGCGTACTCGACTTGC
>CAZIQU010000043.1:4563-9031 GCA_964541445.1 uncultured Lachnospiraceae bacterium
GGGTTAAGAGAGAAGAAGCCGACTTTGAGCTGACCGAAGCCGAAAAAATACTTAACGCCGACCATTACGGGCTGGAGAAGGTCAAGGAACGCATACTGGAATATTTGGCGGTTATTAAGCTGACAAAATCGCTCAAAAGCCCCATACTCTGTCTGGTGGGGCCTCCGGGTGTAGGCAAAACCTCGGTCGCCAAGAGCGTGGCCCGAGCCACGGGGCGCAAATTCACCCGTCTCTCGCTGGGCGGCATGCACGATGAAGCGGAAATACGCGGCCATCGCAAGACATATGTGGGCGCCATGCCCGGGCGCATACTCGCCGGGCTGAGGCAGATACAGACCAACAACCCCGTTTTCCTGCTCGATGAGATTGATAAGCTCACCAAGGACTATCACGGCGATCCGGCTTCGGCGCTTTTGGAGGCGCTCGACCCCGAACAAAATTCTACCTTTACCGATAACTATGTGGAGATACCCTTTGACCTTTCACGGGTGATGTTCATCACCACGGCCAACTCGCTTTCCACCATACCCGAGGCGCTGCTCGACCGGCTGGAGATCATCGAGCTCTCGGGCTATATGCCCGATGAAAAGCTGCATATCGCGCGGGAGCATCTCATAGCCAAGCAGCTGGAGGCCAACGGCGTCACCGCGGAGAATATCGAATTTTCCGATGAGGTGATAGCGGAGCTGATAAACTGCTATACGCACGAATCGGGGGTGCGCCAGCTTGAGCGCTCCATTGCCTCACTGTGCCGCAAGGCCGCCAAGCAGCTCGTTTCCGGCGAAGGTGTTAAGCTGGAGCTGACGCCGCAGAAGCTGGGCGAATATTTGGGGCCGAAGGTGCACACCTACGATGTAGCCGCGGACGTATCGTATGTGGGCGTGGTAAACGGGCTGGCCTGGACCTCGGCCGGCGGCGATACCCTGCAGATAGAAACGGTATGTTCACCCGGCTCCGGTAAGCTGGAGCTTACCGGCAATCTCGGCGATGTAATGAAAGAATCCGCCCGCACGGCTATCGGCTATATAAGAGCCAACAGTGAGCGTTACGCGATCGATACCGATATTTGGGAGAAGACCGATATACACATAAATGTGCCCGAGGGCGCCGTTCCCAAGGACGGACCCTCCGCCGGAGTTACCATAGCGACAGCTCTTTATTCGGCGCTGAAGAAAAAACCCGTGACGCAGAAGCTGGCGATGACCGGTGAAATAACACTTACCGGCCGGGTTCTGCCGATCGGCGGCCTGCGCGAAAAGCTGCTGGCCGCGTCACGCGCGGAAATATACCGGGTGATAATACCCAAGCAAAACGAGGAAGATCTGACGGAGATACCGGAAAAGCTGCTGAAAACGGTAAAGGTCACTTTTGCCGAAAATATCGACGACGTGTACCGCTTCGCTTTCGGTGAGTGATATGATAATAAAAAGCAGCGAGTTTGTCGTCAGCGCCGCGGAGCTTTCACAGTTTCCCGCCGCCGACGGGTTTGAAATAGTGCTTATCGGCAAAAGCAATGTCGGTAAAAGCAGCTTTATCAACGCGATACTCGGCCGTAAAAATCTCGCCCGCACCTCGTCCGAGCCGGGCAAAACCCGCACCGCCAACTTTTACCGCGTTAATGACAGCTTCTATTTTGTCGATATGCCGGGGTACGGCTACGCCAAAACCGCAAAAACGAACCGCGAAGTATTCAGTAAACTGATAAACGATTATATAATGAAGAGAAAGGCAGACTTCATGGCCGTGCAGCTGATGGATATGCGCCACGCGCCGGAGAAGAACGACCTTATCATGTTTGAAAAGCTGAGAGCCGCCGGTGTTACGCCCGCCGTAGTGCTTACCAAGAAGGACAAGCTCAAAAAGAGCGAAACCGCCGCCCGCGAAGCGGCAGCAGCTGCTGCTTTGGGCCTCAGTGAGGACGATGCTTTGTTCACATTTTCGGTAAACGACCCGGCAAGCGTGGCCGCTGTGACCGATTTTCTGGAGGGAATATTATGCTCGATATAAAAAGAATACGAAAAGAACCCGAGCGCGTGCAGGAACTGCTTTCACGCCGCGGCGATATTTCTATCGCGCCGATACTGGAGCTTGATGAGAAGCGAAGAGCGCTGGTAACTCAAACCGAGGCGATGAAAGCCGAGCAGAACGCTGTTTCAAAGCAGATACCGGCGATGAAGGCCAAAGGTGAAGATACTGCGCCTCTTACCGCCGAGATGAAAGAGCTGGCCGCCGACATTAAAGCACTGGACGCGCAGATCAGCGAGGCTGACGGCAGGCTTAACGAACTGCTGCTGAGCATACCCAATATACCCTGCCCCGACATCGTCATCGGCAAAAGCGACGCAGAAAACCGTGAGGTACGCCGTGTCGGTACGCCGCGCAGTTTCGATTTCGATTTTAAAGCACACTGGGACCTCGCGCCGCAGCTTGGCCTGATAGATTTTGAGCGAGCCGTTAAGATTGCCGGCGCGCGCTTTGCCATGTTTACCGGCCGCGGCGCCAAACTCGAAAGAGCCCTCATCAACTTCATGTTGGCGCTGCACACCGAAGAGCAGGGCTATACCGAGATTATGCCGCCTTTGATGGTAAACCGTGCCTCGATGACCGGCACCGGGCAGCTGCCTAAATTTGAGTTCGACGCTTTCAATGTGCGCAATAACGACTTCTTTCTTATTCCCACGGCGGAGGTGCCGGTAACGAATATCCACCGCGACGATATACTTGACGAAAAAGAGCTTACCAAACGCTTTACCGCTTATACGCCCTGTTTTCGGGCTGAGGCGGGCAGCGCCGGGCGCGATACCCGCGGCCTGATACGCAATCACCAGTTTGACAAGGTCGAGCTGGTAAAGCTCAGCCGCCCCGAAAACAGTTACGACGAGCTGGAGAGCCTGACAAACGATGCCGAAGAGGTATTGAAAAGGCTGGGGCTGCCCTACCGTGTTATGGAGCTGAGCACCGGCGACATCGGTTTTTCGGCGGCCAAGACCTACGATCTTGAGGTTTGGATGCCCAGCTATAACCGTTATGTGGAGATAAGCTCCTGTTCCAATTTTGAAGATTTTCAGGCCAGACGCGCCAATATCCGTTTTCGTGACAGCGATGGCAAGCTCAAATTCGTGCATACGCTCAACGGCTCCGCGCTGGCTGTCGGCCGTACCTTTGCGGCGCTTGTCGAAAACTGGCAGAATGCCGACGGCAGCGTAACCATACCGGAAGCGCTGGTGCCCTACAACGGCGGCGTAAGCCTGATCGACTGATACCGGGGGGAGAGTGAGCCAATGACGGGGAAAAAACACAGCGATATTTTTGACGACGCGGAGCTTGACGAGATATTCGAGCGCGATGATGTGGAAAACAACATCCGCCGTACGGATTTCAACGAGGAAGAGTTGGCGGCGAACGGAGGGACGAAGAAAAAGAAAGTACGCCGCAGGCACAACAACAGGCGAAAAAATTTCGGCAGGCTGCTGCTGATAATTGTACTGGCGTTGGCGCTTATCGGCGCAGCGGTCTTCTTCATATCCAACATTGTCGGCAGCCGTCATCAGACCTCTTTCAAGGAATACGATACCACCCTTAAGACTGTTTCCAACGGCAAGATAGATATGTATTTCTATCTGGCGGAGGTGGAGAGCGATTTCACCGATTTTGATGAAGACCCCGACTATGTCTACATCAAGCTCTACTACCGCGTAATCAATACCACCTCTCATGATCTCAGCTGGAAGGATATGCCCTATGTAAGCATATGCCGGTACGATTACGACGGTACCGCCTACAATTTGGTTGAGGGCAGCGAGCAGGAATTTGACCTGGGAGCGCTGCGCAGCTACGGCCTCAGCATCGGACTTGACTTTTCCGATATAAAGGAAGATTTGGCGCCCGATATCGTGCCGCCGCGCTACGGTGCCGATATAATCAAAATACCGAAGAGCGAGTGGGATATCGGCAGCTATTTTGTTACTATCGATAATATCAACGCTATTATCAAGATCAACGAGCCGAATACCAACAGGCGCATCGAGCTTTTGCTCGAGGCTACCGCAGAATAGCCTGAAAATACCCGCACAACGAAAGAGCATAAAAAATGACGGATAAAGAGAAAAAGACCATATTCAGCGGCATACAGCCTTCGGGCGAGTTTACGCTGGGCAATTATTTCGGCGCTATCAAAAACTGGGTGAAGCTGCAGGACGAATATAACTGCATCTACTGCGTCGTCGATATGCACGCCATTACCGTGCCGCAGCTGCCGGCCGACCTGCGCCGCCGTTCGCTGGAATGTACGGCCATGCTTTTGGCCGCCGGTATTGACCCGGAAAAAGCGCTGCTGTTTATCCAGTCGCATGTTTCGGCGCATGCCGAGCTTTGCTGGATACTCAACTGCTTTTCATATATGGGCGAGCTTTCGCGCATGACCCAGTTTAAAGATAAAAGCGCCAAGCAGGGCGATACCATCAGGGTG
>CAZIQU010000044.1:0-8987 GCA_964541445.1 uncultured Lachnospiraceae bacterium
TGCACTACAACGACGATATGTCGCTCACCGAGATTGCCGCTTCTGAAAATGTCAGCCGGCAGGCTGCTTTTGAGCTGGTAAAACGGGCGGAAAAGCAGCTGTGCGATTATGACGGCAAGCTGGGGCTTTTTGAGAGATACCTGCGCAACTGCGAGTGTCTTAACGAGCTGGCGGAATTTGTGCGCTGCGGCGAAAACAATGAGGCGGCGGCGGCGATAGAGCGGCTGCGGGAAGGATTATAGGCGGTAAATTGTTCGATCAGTTATCCGATAAACTGCAAAATACATTTAAAAAGCTTACCGGCAAGGGAAAACTCTCCGCCAAGGATATAGACGACTCGCTGCGCGAGATACGCATGGCGCTTTTGGAGGCGGACGTCAACTACAAGGTCGTCAAAGGTTTTTTGGCGCAGGTGCGCGAAAAGGCTCTGGACGAGGAAGTGATGAAGAGCCTTACCCCCGGGCAGCAGGTCATAAAGGTCGTAAACGAAGAGCTCACCGGGCTTTTGGGCGGCGAGACCAAAGAGCTGAAGCTCACAGCGAAAATGCCCTCGGTGATATTGCTGGCCGGTGTTCAGGGCTCGGGCAAAACCACTTCGGCGGCGAAGCTTGCCGCTTACCTGAAAGATAAAAACAAAAAAGTGATGCTGGCCGCCTGCGATCTGCAAAGAGCCGCGGCGGTGAGCCAGCTGAAGATACTGGGTGAAAAGATCGGTGTACCGGTTTATTCCGCCGAAGGCACCGACGCCGTCGGCGCGGCCCGCGAAGCTGTTGCGGCGGCACGTAAAAGCGGCTGCGAGGTGCTTATCGTCGATACGGCCGGGCGCCAGCATGTAGACAGCGCGCTCATGGACGAGATCGCCGCTATTCATGACGCAACAGACCCGGACGAAGTTTTATTTGTGATCGATTGCATGATGGGGCAGCTGGCCGTAGACGCGGCCTCGGCTTTCAATGAGCGTATCGCCATCACCGGCTTCATACTTTCCAAGGCCGATTCCGACGCCCGCGGCGGCGCCGCCCTCTCGGTGAGCTATATTACCGGCCGGCCGGTGAAATTTACCGGCACCGGCGAGAAGCCGAGTGATTTTGAGGTGTTTCATCCGGACAGGATCGCTTCGCGCATATTGGGGCGCGGCGATGTGCTGACGCTCATCGAAAAAGCGCAGGCAGCCGTCGATTCGGACAAGCAGGCGGCGCTGGCAAAAAAAATGGCCCGCAACGCTTTCACCTTGCAGGATTACCTCGAGCAGATGGAGAGCATGGCTGACATGGGCGGCATACAGAGCATGCTGGAAAGCCTGCCGGGCGCGTACCGGCCGGGCAGCTTGAATATTGACGAAAAGCAGCTGGCGCACACTAAGGCGATAATACAGAGTATGACGGAGAAGGAAAGAAACAACCCCAAAATACTCAATGCCGGCCGCCGCCGTCGGATAGCCGCGGGCAGCGGCACCACGGTGGCCGATGTGAACCGGCTGGTCAACGGGTTTGAGCAGAGCAAAAAAATGATCAAACAGTTCAGCGGCAATAAAAGAAAATTCGGCGGTAAGAATTTTCCTTTTATGTAATATAATAAAAACTTTAAATTTGAAAGGTTAGGGTAACAGACAATGGCAGTTAAAATCAGACTGAAAAGAATGGGAGCAAAGAAAAATCCTTATTACCGAGTGATAGTTATCGATGACAGCGCCAAACGCGACGGCAAGGCCATTGAAGAGATAGGCTTTTACAAGCCCGTCGGCGAAAAAGCGGTTGAGATCGACGCCGACAGCGCCAAGAAATGGCTTTCCGCCGGCGCGCAGCCTACGGATACGGTCAAAGCGCTGCTGAAAAAGCAGGGCATAATAAAATAAGCGGAGCGTAAAAATGAAAGAGCTTGTTGAGACGATCGCCAAAGCGCTCGTGGAGAACCCCGACGAAGTCGTCGTCACGGAAAAGAAGGGAGACCGTTCCACCATTCTTCAGCTCCATGTAGCACCCGCGGATATGGGCAAAGTGATCGGAAAACAGGGCAGGATCGCCAAGGCTTTCCGTACCGTGCTCAAAGCCACCGCCGGTAAAAAACACAAAAACGTCGTTCTTGATATAATGGACGAATGACGGCATGTCAAAAGGCCACTCCCCGACAATGTCGGCGAGGGGCCTTTTTTCGGCGCCGCCTGCTTCGGTAAATAAAATGCCGCCGTGCTTAATTGCACGGCGGCATTTTTGGCTGATATTATCAAGCTGTTTACTGAAGCTTGCAGCCGCAGCCGGCACAGAACTTGGCGCCGGGGGCGTTCGGAGCGCCGCACTGCGGGCAGAAATTATTCTGCGCGTTAGCCTGCTGGTTGTTATACTGCTGCTGGTTCGGATCATACTGCGGCTGTACAGGCGCAGCATATTTGGGTTTAACGGGCATATTGGGAGCTTCACGATAAAACGCTGCCGAAAGCAGTCCGTAAAAAATCGGTGAAAGCGCCGTAACAATCAGGTTAAACAGAACCATGATTATCGTAAAGAGTATACCGATATATCTGATTTGGCTGAGAAGCATCAAAACGAGTACCACAACAACAACGCCGAGACCGAAAAGCATATCGGCCCAGAACATGTGACCCTTGTGTCCCTCGGTGCGTTTCATGGATTCTTTAAGCGCCATTGTGGGAGCGATCTCCGGTTCAGTCATCAGTATGTAAGGAGTGAATCGGTACTGATATGTCTTGATTATGGCAAAGATCACACCTACCACGGGGATAAGCGCCCAGAGGAATATCCACAGGCTCATCCATGCCATACCGGCGGCCACATGCTTAAAGTCGGAAAATCCCTTGAAGATATCTTCGGAGGCAACTTCCTTGCGGTCGTAGCCGTTGAGATATACCATGCTCATGCCGGCTTCCAGCGTAAGAACTATGGGGATATAGATAATCGGCAGGATGCCCAATGCCGTCGATAAGGCTATAAGCAGCGTACCTAAAAGCGAAAGTCCCCAAAGCTTAATCGGTTTTTGTTTGAGAACACTGAAACATTGAGAATAAATAAATTTGATCATAACAACTCCTTCTTTTACATGTATTCGTTAATAATAATATCATAAAGTAAGAATTTTCCAATAGAATTAAAGGCAGGTTAAAAAATCATTAAACGCATTTTTTTGCCGCGGCTGCACTGCCGCGGCGGTATGGTATAATAAAAAAATGGAAATTACCGTTATCGCAGTCGGCCGCCTGAAGGAAAGCGCCGAAAAAGCTCTGTGCGCCGAATATATAAAGCGGCTGACGCGTTTTTGCCGTATTGAGATCGTTGAAATCGCCGACGAAGACTGCGGCGCCGGTGAAAAGCGTGCCGTCAGTCGTGAGTCCGCCGCCGTGCTGGCGAAAATACCGCCGCAGGCTCTGGTGATACTGTGTGATATACAAGGAAAAATGTTTACCAGCGAGGAATTTGCCGCAGAGCTTGATCGCCGCATTACCATGGGCAGCAGCCGCGCAGTGTTTATTATCGGCGGCTCATGCGGCGTGAGTGATGAAGTGCGCGACCGGGCGGATATGCGTCTTTCGTTTTCGCGCCTCACCTTTCCGCACCGGCTGTTTCGCGTTATGCTGCTGGAACAGATATACCGCGCCTTTAAGATTATCAATAATGAAACGTACCATAAATAACACCGTGCGGCAAAGCCGGTTTGCCATATATGAACTGACAGCCTTGAGCGGAGCTTTTTCGGCGCTTCTGCCGCTGTATTGTTCCGCCCGATATTGTATGCGGCTGCCGGTTCATTTAAAACAAGAAGCCGATGACCGCCTTATACGGCGTTTATTTTTTTACAAACCGCAGAAAAATCACCACCGCCGATACATATACGCCTATAATAATGTTTGCGGCGGCGGGGTTGCCTGCAAACAACGCGATGACCTGCGAGCCCATAAGCGTATATGATAAAGCCACCATAATGATAAGTTTTTTTCTGCTGTATTTTCCCGCGTATTTGCTGGCATTCCATTCAACAGGATATTTTTCCGGCAGATTTACCAAACCGAGCATCGGTATAAGCGATGAGATTATTGTGAGACCTATCGCCATTTTTGATATGACCGCAAGATCTATGCCCAGGAGCGTGGGAATCGCGCCGAAAAGATAAAAAATAATCATGAGTCGGTAGCTTGCGCCGTACTTATTCTTTGCAGTCAAAGCTCTCGGCAGCCAGCCGTCTTCGCAAGGCGCCGTAAGTGAGTTGCTGTACCATATAAAACTTGAGTTCAATGTGGTAAGCAATGCGCCAATACAGGCACAAACCACAAAAAATGTATAGAGTATTCCGTTCGGAAATATTTTCTGCGCCGAAACAGTGAGCGGCCGGCCGGCGGCCTCGCTTACCGCAACGCTTCCCGATGCGACGACCGCCATAAGCATATATAAAACACAGACCGAAACCGTTACCGTAAGGATAACCCTTAAAACGACCTTTTTTGCGTTTTTAATCTTCGGCGCAAAGTCGGTAATTATATAAGAACCGCTGACAGCGAAGAAAAAAAGCGATACACTGTCATAGAAGCCGACAACGCCTCCCGTAAAGAAATCATCGGCAAAGAATGCCGGCATATCAATTTTACCGATACCGAAAAAAACATAGCTCAGCAGCCCGCAAACCATGATCAAAAACATTATATTCTGCACTTTTGAGGCGGTTTTCATCCCCAAAAGATTTACAATGAAAAACAAGGTGAGTATAGCCAATGCGGCAAGCTTCGCCATGCCCGGCTGCGCAAAAACAGGGAAAAGACCGGCGAGATACTGCGCAAATGATATGCCGAAAATGGCTATTGTAAGCCGGCCGAGAAAGTATACATAGGCAAAAAATCCGCCGACTTTTTGTGATATGAGCGTTTTGCTGTAATAATAAGCCGCGCTTACATGAGGCAGCACGCCGCTTAATATAAATAACGGGCGGTATGATATAAGAAACAGAAAAGCGCTCAGCGGAATGGCAAGTAATATGCTTCTTCCCGTAAGGGCTATTCCGTAACCCAGCTGTGTTACAATGCCCGATCCGATAGTGAAACCGGCTGCCATTGTCAGAGTTTCAAAGAAAGAAAGTTCGTATTTATTCTCCATATTTATTGTAAAAGCCCGCCAAGACAGCGGGCTTTTGCCTCTGCATTACTGCTTTTTTAATTTGTTTTTTTGCCCGTAAATTTAGTTACGGCAACTATAACGGCCGCGATAAGTGAACCGGCTGCGAATACAACAAACATGAAACGCTGGTCGGCATTGCCGGAGATTGTGCCTATCCATGACTGTATATATGAGGTCGAGAAACAGCCGAGATATATCGCCGAAGACAGTATGCTGAGAGATTGTTGTCTTTGCTGCGGAGTTACCATCTTCGAATTCTCTATAAAGATAACGGGTACGATTATGCCGTTGCCCAAACCTATAAGTATCTGGGCGATCATTGCGCCCGCCACATTGGATGCCTGCGACAGAATGTAGAAACCCAAAGCGATAAACACGCAGGAAAACAGCACGGTATACGACTTAAACAGCTTACGGATGCTCGGAAGCAAGAAGCCGGCGACAAAACTTGTTCCGGTTATAAGCGCCATTGTCAGGCCGAGAAGAGCCGGAGAGCCAAGGCCCTGACCAAGGTAAAAGCGCGCCATATTTGTAGGTGTGACCAATGAAAACGCCTGCTCGAAAATAAGTGCTACCGGCAATATCCAAAAAGCTTTGGGCAGCGGTTTTCTTTCTTCCGCCTGCAGCTGATCTTCTTTTGCTGTTTTTTCTATCGGGGTTGAGGGTACGCCTATACCTTTGTACATCCCCCTGCAGCAGCAGCCGACAGGTTGAGCCGGCTTCAAAAACATAATCTGTCAGCGCTTTAAAGGACGGCCACCAATATTTCTCGAAGAAGTTCATGTTCATAAACGGCGGCATATGTATGGGAATCATAGTGCGACAGTAGTTGTTTGAGAATTTCGAAATTGCCACTTTTTGCATATGCGGCAATACCGCTTCGCAGGCCTCGCCGATCTTTTCGGGGCATCTTCTTATATCCTTTGATATGCCGGAAAACGATCGCAGTACATCGGCGATAAAATCATAAGGCGCTTCGGTGCTGCCGCCCAGCGGAAAGCTTGCCAAAGAGTATTTTTCGGCTATTTGCCCGAGGGCAATTATCTGTTTGAGCTTGTAATCGTTATAAGCCGAGAAAGCTTCTGCTAAGGATAAAGCGCTCTGCGCCGGGCTTTTCGACAAGGCAGTGTATATCCGCGGCAGCGCTGTGCTTACAATAAAAGCGTAGGGATCTTTGATAAATTCATCATACTCGTCCTCGAACAGTGATACTACCTCGGGATGCTGAATGACTCCTTCCTCGCTCATAACGAAAGCTTTTGAGCCGAGAATCTGATAGACAGCCGCATAACGGTTGCCGACGGTTATCGGGCACATATCGGCTTTCAGCTCCTCACATATACGCGATGCCATGGGCATCACATAGTTTTCATCCCACTGAGCACGCCTCGGGTCGCTTCCGCAATATGCCAGAGCCGCCTCATGCCCTATCTGAAACTGAATGGGAACACGCGCCGCGCCCCGGCAATCGTAAACATCTTTGAATAATGCAGTCCTTTTTTCCTTGAGATTATTCGTTTGCGTGGTTATGGCTCCTTTCCTGCCAATTATTTTACCTTGATTAAAAACAATAAAAGCTTTATATAAGGCAAATATTGACAAAATTTTATTTTACCTAGGTAAATTATTTATAACAAGCTATATTAAATTTGTCAACATAAATTCACAATTTTTTTACCATGTTAAAATTATCTCCCCCTTAAATCTTTTGTTCGGGGCAAAATTATGCTAAAATCGAAAAAAAAGAGAATATGCAGCGATGAGAGAAGGTATTCGGGAAGAAATACTTACGGCAGCAAAAAGGCTGTTTTACGAAAACGGATATGAAAAAACGACCATGCGCGATATTGCCAAAGCGCTTGATATGCACCACACTAATATTTATTATTATTTTACCTCAAAAAAAGATCTGGCGATACTCCTGTATTCCGAATTTTACGATAAGGTAAAGCTTGAGACGGAAGCTATCGTATCACGAAACAGCATTTATTTTCTGGCAACGTCCATGAGAGTACTCTACAATGCTATATACTTCAACAAAAAATGCTTTACACTGTACGGCGATTTATTAAATTCCGGCGTTGCCGAAGCGACTGTTGCATCAAACGCCGCATTGAACTACGAGAAATATGCAAAAAAATTTAATTTACAAGCCGAGCACAGCGATTTTGAAGCATACATAATCATCAATTTGGCGTTGGAAACCAAGTTCATCAATCTCTTGCGAGATTCAAACTCACCGATCAGTTTTCGGTATGTAATAGATTTACTCATTAAAACGCCTCTTATGTACATGGGTGCGGCCAAGGAAGATATCAACGATATATTAACTGAGTCTTTTAATCTCAGCAGCAAGATGCCTTACGGCAAGGTGCTGGAGCTTCTCAGTTATTTTAAACCCGAAGATTCTTTTTAACAGCCTTGACAACCGCCGTTGAATATCCCGCCGCAATGCGGTTTTTTACTCCGGCAGCCGTGCTGCCCCGGTGTAGAGCCCGAAATTTTCGGGCATATCGACGAGACATATTTCGCCGATCTTTTTTTCACGCAGATAATTGAGCTTGGCATAAAAGGAGCGGACATCCTCAAACACATAGCTTACCTGCTCAGCGTTTTCCGTCACCGAAAAAATACAAAGCTGCGAGTCATCGTCAAAGGATATTTTTGTCACGGCATTCTTTACGGCGGCTTCGGCTGTGGCTTCGGCGTTTACATGACAAACGCCTTCGCGCTTTTTTACACGCGTATAGCGCGGCTCATACATCAACCCGAGCGCGGCGCTGCCGAAGTCAAGCGTTGTGAGCTTATCGATATTCTGTGTGAATGAATCAAAATCAAATAGATTTTTTTCACTGCGGTAAAATACACGGGTAAAAGAGTACTGCGAATCTTTCCGCGCGGCGGCCAATGCGCCCAAAGCCTTCATGTCACCGGCAAAGCTCATACGGTAACCGTCGCTGTCAAGAGCCGAGGCCAGAGCGGCTGCCGCGCCGACAGCCTCCGGTCTTTCGGCGATTATCAGCCCTGAAGTGTATTCTTTAAAGGAGAGATCGTGCAGCAGCTGAGAAAGCATATCTTCGTCGGCGAACAGCGCCGGATCGTTGAGACAGAAGGATGGTTTCGCACCGGCCGCCAGCGCGGCGCTGATCGCCGGAAAATCGTAAGGAAGATTAAGCCTGCCGTTTTCGCGGCGGTAACAATCCACAAAAAGCTCATCAAGCCCCCGGCCGACAGCGGAGAACTTGCTGCTTTCTGCGATGATATGTACTGTCGCCGAAAAAGCGAAGGCACTTTTTTCGCTAAAGGGGCGCACGGCGATATCATCGGTTATTTCGTTGAACTCAACTTTGCCGTTGCACGGCAGCCACACAGCCGCGCCCGGCATCGCCATGATATAACCGCCGTAAGAATTAAGCTTTTGCGCCGAGCGGATATCGGCGCCGAAGAGACGGGCGGCCTGTTCCAAAGTCTCGTTTTCTCTCATTATATGTATCATATGCTCTCCCTTTTTCTCAGTATATGCGGCGGTAAAACAAAAAATAAAAAAAACCGCTTTTAAACCTGCGGGTTTTATAGTATAATATCCTCTGCAAGTGCGGATATGGCGGAATTGGCAGACGCGCACGGTTCAGGTCCGTGTGAGGGAGACTTCATGCAGGTTCAACTCCTGTTATCCGCACCATTTTTCAGAAATGCTCAACAGCTTTTGTCATGTCTATGAAGCAAGCCTCAGACACTCCAAAGAGCTGTTTTTTATATGCCGGCAAATTATTATCTTAAAGCTTTTTATTATAAGGTTCTTCGCGAAGCGGCAAAGCCGCTTCGCTCATTTATTTTGCCGCCATATACATCCGTTCGTGAACAGCCGCT
>CAZIQU010000045.1:0-7419 GCA_964541445.1 uncultured Lachnospiraceae bacterium
TGGTAGTCAAACTGCGACGGTTTGAAGCTGATCAGAAGTAAGGTTTGAGAATGGTGTAGTTCCGTATGGTAGTCAAACAAAATATTAAATTAAACATATCAGACTGCGGTTTGAGAATGGTGTAGTTCCGTATGGTAGTCAAACTGCAAGCGACAACGCACAAAAGATAGTAGAGTTTGAGAATGGTGTAGTTCCGTATGGTAGTCAAACTATTATCCCTTAAGCCTATGAAAGGCATTAGTTTGAGAATGGTGTAGTTCCGTATGGTAGTCAAACAGTTAAAAGCCTTGGCTTTCTCAATCTCAAGTTTGAGAATGGTGTAGTTCCGTATGGTAGTCAAACATGTTATGTATTATTATATGATATGATATGGTTTGAGAATGGTGTAGTTCCGTATGGTAGTCAAACTTGATTGTGCATCTGACCTGCAAGAGAGGTGTTTGAGAATGGTGTAGTTCCGTATGGTAGTCAAACCAATCCCGGAATATAACCCAAACGCAAGAGTTTGAGAATGGTGTAGTTCCGTATGGTAGTCAAACCGTAAGGAAAACAAGTGAATGGTATGTATGGTTTGAGAATGGTGTAGTTCCGTATGGTAGTCAAACATGGGATAGAGGGCGCAAGCTGTATGCGCTGTTTGAGAATGGTGTAGTTCCGTATGGTAGTCAAACCGTGCAGGACGCGCAGGCAGTTCCGCTTCAGTTTGAGAATGGTGTAGTTCCGTATGGTAGTCAAACAAAATATGGCTTTTGAACATATGAGCATCGTCTTCCTGAGTTTATGAGGGGGTGACGCCTGCTCTCATAAAAAACTCCGCCGACCGCGATACCATCGCGATACGGGCGGAGTTCGTTTTTTACAGTCCCAGCAGTGCCTGAGCCAGCATGAAATATACTGTCAGCGCCAACACATCCACTATCGTGGTTATCAGCGGCGAAGCCATCAGCGCCGGGTCGGCACCGAGCCTTTTCGCCAGCATCGGCAGGATAACCGCCACAGTCTGTGCGATCATTACCACCAACATCATGCTCAGCGAAACGACCAGCGCTATCTTTGTCTGTCCCGGATACAGCAGTATCACTCGCAGGAAGTTTACCGCCGCCAGACACACGCCGATGATAAGACTGGTGGCAAGCTCTTTCATCCACGCCTTGAAAAAGTCACTCGTCTTTATTTCCGAAAGGGCCATGCCGCGGATGATCATGGTAGTCGTTTGAGCGCCGGCATTGCCGCCGGTATCGTTCAGCATAGGTATAAATGTTACCAACAGCGGTACGGCGGCAAAGGCCGATTCGAACTTCAGCAGTATCATGCCCGAGAGCGTTCCCGAAATCATCAGCAGCATCAGCCACACTATTCTGTTTTTAGCCAGCGAAAAAATGCCTGTTTTCAGATACGGCTTTTCCGAAGGCTTCATGGCGGCCATCTTTTCAAAGTCCTCCGTGGCCTCGCTGGTGATTACGTCTACGGCATCATCGACCATTACCGCGCCGACCAAACGACCCTCACGGTCTACAACCGGCATGGTTATAAGACCGTATCTGGCAAAGAGGCGACCGACCTCTTCTTTATCGGTAAAGGTGGTGGTGCTGATAACGTCGGTATCCATAATGTTTTCGATCATCTCATCGTCGCTGCTTCTGAGCAGATCCTTTACGGCTACTATGCCCTCCAGCATACGGCGGCTGTCGGTGACATAGCATGTATAAACAGCTTCGTTGTCGATATGCGTCCGGCGGATGATATCAATGGCTTCCGCCACGTTGATATCTTTCTTCAGATGGATTATTTCCGCCGTCATAATGCTTCCGGCGGAATTATCCGGGTAGTTCAAAAACTGATTTACCAGCTTGCGTCGTGAGGGATCAACCGTCTGCAAAACACGGCGCACAACGCCGGCCGGCAGCTCTTCGATGAGGTCGACTATCTCATCGACGAAAAGTTCTTTAACTATGTCGGCAAGCTCGTTGTCGTTTATAGCGTTAACTATTTCCTGCTGCAGCTCGGGGTCCAACCACGCAAAAACATCAGCCGCCACTTCTTTGTTGAGTATTCTGAAGACGAGTATCGCGTCTTTAGGCTCCAACTCACCCATGAATTCGGCTGTGTCAACTTCGTTCAGCTCATTGAGATACTCTTTGAGCTGCTTGAGCTTTTTTTGCTCCAACAGCAAAAAAAGGTCTTCAAATTTTTCTTTTTCCATTGTTCTTTTGTTTGTTAAACAAAAGACGTCCGACAATGACTTTTTCGATATTTATAACAGGCGGAAAGAAACAGCCGAACGGGCGGGCTTTTTATCGTTTTTCCGCTGGTGATGATCGTCGTCATTGCTGCGACTTGGTCCGCAAACGTCCAATTGTTCTTCCTCCTATGTATTATTTACTTATGTTCAAGCTTTATCATTATAGCCGCCGCAGGCCGATATTTCAAGCTTTTCTTTGCTTTTGCGCGCCGATGTACTATAATATAGGCAAATCAAAAGGAGAATATGACAATGGATTTTTCCTGGATCGATATTTTGTTGGCGGCGGTGCTCATTCTGTTTGCCGTGCGCGGTCTGATACAGGGCTTCATCAAGACATTTTTGTCTTTCGCGGCGGTTTTGGCCAGTCTTATTTTGGCTAAGATCTTTTCCGGCCGTCTGGCGGCTTATGTTAAGACCAACTTCGGGCTTTACAACACGCTTGAGGAGACCATCAACAAAAAGATGATGTCGGTCTTTACCGGCAAAGTCACCGAACAGGCAGTCACTGATTCCAACGAGCTGTACAATATACCCGAGAGCCTGCAGCGTTTTATCGGCAATCTGGTCAACGAAAGCAATAATACGGTCGGCAGTGCCACTGAGGCCTTTGCCGCCAACGCCGCCGCGATCATACTGAATGTACTGTGTTTTCTGGTCATATTTCTGCTTGTTTTACTGGTCGGAAAGCTGCTGGTGCTTATATTCGACAAGCTGGCCAAGCTGCCGGTGCTCAATGCCGCCAACAAGCTGGGCGGGCTGGCCTGCGGGTTGATAGTCGGCATAGTGGTGTGCGTGATCATCTCCACTTTGCTCTATTACTGCAATGTGCTTTTGCGGGCCGACGGTCTTTCCACCGCCATAAACAATTCGTTTCTTATCCGGTATTTTTACATAAGCTTCCTGTTCGGTTAAGGAGCGGCCGGTGTTATGATAGAAAACAGCTACGCGCTCGGCGATACCGCCGTGATGAAAAAACAGCACCCCTGCGGCTCATACGAATGGGAGATAATCCGTGTGGGTGCCGATATAAAAATTAAATGCCGCGTTTGCGGGCATACTGTGATGCTGCCGCGGGCAAAATTCAATAAAAGCGCCAAAGCGATAATATCCAAAGCGCAATGATTAGGTAATCGACATATGAAAGCTCTCAGAAAATACAGAAAAGGCATTATGCTGCTTCTGAAAATATTGATAACGGCCTCCGCTCTTACCATATTCATGTACTCGCTTTTTGAGTATTATACCGTTGCCACCTATGCCAATAAGGGTAACTTTATCGTGGCTATCCTTTATTTGGCGGTTTTTCTCACCTTTACGCTTACCTACGGCTGCTTTATGATCGGCATACTGCGTCTGCGCGAGCTGGTGGCCTGCTTTTTTATCGCCATGGTATTTACCAACGCCATATTTTATCTGGTAATGTGCCTTATCGCCCGCGCCATGCTGGCGGTTTTGCCGATAGTGCTTGTTACCGCCGCTCAGTCAATGGTGGCAATGTTTTTATATATAGAGGCCAATGCCGTATATTTCAAGCTGTATCCGGCGCGCGACTGTGTTGTTGTCTGCTCCGATAATCCCAACGATCTGCTGATTGTGGAAAAATTTATTCGTATAAAAGAGCGCTACAAGATAAAGCTGGTCTGCGATGAGAGCGAGGGCTATGACGCCATCGTCGAAAAGCTCGGGCGTCACTCCACCGCGATATTGGGCTCTATATCCAACGATCTGCGTTCGAGGCTGATAAAATTCTGTTATGAAAACAGCATCCGCCTCTTTGTCGTGCCTACCGTGCAGGATATTCTCTTAAATAAGGCTCACGAAACACAGATAGGCGATTCGCTCGTATATTTAAGTAAAAACCATTCGTTTTCTCTGGAACAGCTGGCGGTAAAGCGACTCATGGATATTTTCATTTCGCTTTTCGCGATTATCATTACCTCGCCGATAATGCTGGTGACTGCTGTCGCCATAAAGGTGTACGATAACGGGCCGGTTTTCTTCCGTCAGGACCGCTACACCCGCGACAAGCATGTTTTCAATATGATCAAGTTCCGCAGTATGGTGCCGGATGCCGAAAAAAACGGCGCTCAGTATACTGTGCCCGGCGACGAGCGTGTGACGCCGGTAGGGCGCTTTATCAGGCGTACCCGCATCGATGAGCTGCCGCAGTTTTTCAACGTGCTCAAGGGCGATATGTCCGTAGTCGGCCCGCGTGCCGAAAGGATTGAAACGGTAAACGCCTACTGTGAAAAAATGCCGGAATTTGCCTACCGCATGAAGGTAAAGGCCGGTATAACCGGCTATGCACAGATCTACGGCAAGTATAATACGCCCTATGAGGAAAAGATAAAAATGGATCTGCTTTATATCGAGAACAGTTCGCTGCTGCTTGATTTGCAGCTCATTTTTTCCACATTCAAGGTGCTGGTGCGCGATGACAGCACCGAGGGTTTTGAAGATTCGGAGATAGAAAATTAACATGGCAGTTTCGCGGGCTCTTTCCTTCGATCGGCTTTTTCTTCTCGATCTTGACGGAACCCTTTATACCGGCAGCCGTCTGCACGAGGGTACCGCCGCTTTTTTAAATGCCGTACGCGCGCACGGCGGCCGGTATGTTTTTCTTTCCAACAATTCTTCCCGCAGTACCGATGATTATATAGCTAAGTTTGCCGCTATGGGCATCGCCGCCGACGCTGATGACTTTTATCTTTCCACGCATCAGGCAGCCGCTTATCTTAACCGTACATTGCCGGGGCAGGCTGTTTACGCTATGGCAAGCGCTTCCTGCATAAGTGAGCTGCTCAGGAGCGGGATAAACGCCGTTACCGATATTTCCGCGTCGCCTCAGGCGGTGCTTATTGCCTACGACACCGAGCTTACCTATAAAAAGCTTGATGACGTATGTCGGCTGCTCGCGCTCGGGCTGCCGTATTTTGCGACGCACCCCGATATGGTATGCCCTACGGAATACGGTTTTGCGCCCGACTGCGGCGCTTTTGCCGATATGATATACGCGGCTGTCGGCAGACGCCCTGTTACTTTCGGCAAGCCCGACGCCGGTATGGTGCGAAATGTATGTGAAAAGTTCGGTTATGATGTTGACGCGGCTGTGATTGTCGGCGACCGTTTGTATACCGATATAAAATGCGGCCTGAATGCCGGGTGTGATACCGCGCTGCTACTTTCCGGCGAAACTACGCCGGATATGCTGGCGGCAAGCGACATAAAGCCGGGCTGTGTATTTGCCGATATAGGTAAAATGTACGCGCATATTGCCGGCTGACGGTTTCACACCGGTAAATTTCACGGCTGATGCCGGACAGCAAAGGATTAAATTATGGAACTGAATAAGACCGAATCCGCACACGGCGCGGCGAATATCATCACCCGTATCATTATGTGGCTTTTCATTGTGTTTATCGGTGTGCTTTTTGTTTCATCGCTGCTCTCCACCGCCGAGCTCTCTTACAGTGAGAAGGTTACACTGCGGTTTGAAAGCCCTTTGGCGGTGCTTATCACCGCCGCGGTATACGGCTGTTTTATATTTATATTTTGCCGCTGCGGGCTGCCGGCAAGGATAAACACCGTGAAGCTGCTGCGGATTTTTCTTTTATACAGCTTGGTTCTTGCCGTTTTATGGGTGCTTGCGGCCAAAAGCGAGCCGCGCGCCGATCAGCTTTCCATGCTGCAGGCCGCCGCCGAGGTCAACAGCGGTGATTATTCGACGTTTGCGCCGGGCGGGTATATGTATATGTATCCGCATCAGTTGAGTTATCTGCTCTACACGCAGCTGCTGCTGAAGCTTTTCGGCAGCGGAAACTATATGGCATTCAAGCTGCTTAACTGCGTTTACCTGACGGGTATGTGGTATATTTTATACGAGATTGCCCGTATTTTATTTGCAGACGAAAGATCTGTCAAAGTATTTATTCTGCTGTGCTTCGGCGCGTTGGTGCCGGTGCTGTACTGCGGATTTATTTATTCCGAATTTATCTATATGCTGTTTTCTTTATTGAGTATTCTTTATCTGCTGAAATTCATAAGCGGCAGAAAACCGGGCCATTTTGCCCTCTGCTGTCTGTTCATCGCTTTGGCGGTACTGGCCCGCAATACGGCGCTGATATTGGCTGTTGCTTCGGCTGTGGTATTGGCGCTGGAGGCGCTGAAGGGCCGCGCGCTGAAAAATATCTTATGTGTTTTTATCATTCTGGCGCTGTGCTTTACGGTGACACCGGCGTTGAAAAGCGGCTACGGAAGGCTTACCGGCAGAGAGCTTGCCGACGGCCGACCCATGAGCGTATGGTTTGCCATCGGCCTGTATGACGGTGAGCTGGCTGCCGGCTGGTACGACGATTTTTCCATAGATATATATAATAATACGGGCTGGAATACTTATCTTACCGATATCGAAGCGAAAAAAATGATCCGCGCCGCGCTTTCCGGTTTTTATCATGATCCCGCTTATGCCGTTGATTTTCTGTACCGTAAATTCGCCACCCAATGGAATGAGCCCACCTATGCGGCTTTTTATGTCAATTATTCCGCCGCTGCTGCACAGGATCAGTTTATTTCCGGCTTTTTTACCGGTACCGCCAATAGGGTGCTTAATTTTCATCTGAACGCGTACCATTTGGCGGTATGCGCCGGTACTTTTATTTACTGCCTGCTTAACAGGAAGAAAACGGATACCTGCCGGCTGCTCATACCGCTTTTCATCTTCGGCGGATTTTTATTCAGCATGATATGGGAAGCAAAAAGCCGCTATGTGCTTTTGTATGTGATACTCATGCTGCCATACGCCGCCGCCGGGCTCATGTCCGCCGCCGATGCCTGCCGGCGCCGGCTTGAAAAAACAAATGAGCGGCAGCGATAAAAGCCCGCGCCGCGGCCGCGGTAATTTCCCCGCCATAGACGAACAATAAAATTTTTCGCGCTTTTTTCAATACGCGCGCGCTTTCGGCAGCCTGTAATTTGTATAAATTATCAACGGTATAATTCGGCGCTTTCTTTTTTTAATAACATCTATTTTGCAAACATCGTAATAAAAAAAGTTAAATAATCAGTTGACACGATTAAAAAAAAGTGGTACATTATCCAAAAGTGTAAACGACAAGATATAATAAAACGCCTGCACTGCGCTGCGGAGATTATATCCCGGCGTCTTATGATGCGGC
>CAZIQU010000045.1:7429-8874 GCA_964541445.1 uncultured Lachnospiraceae bacterium
TTTATTATTTTTTATAACATCGTTTGGCTTTACGATATTATTATAGGAGAGGAAAAATGAAATCAGCAAAAAAAATTGCCGTTGTTCTTCTCGTTCTTGCTTTGGTGCTCAGCTTTACAGCCTGCGGCAAGAAGGATGAAGGTACCACCGATACGGCAGATTCCAACATCCTGAATGTCATGATCGAGGTTGAGGTCGAAAGCCTTGATCCGCAGATCGCGACTGACGGAACAAGCTTTGAAGTAATCGCCGATTATACCGACGGACTCAAGCAGATGGACGCCGACGGCCAGGCCGTCAATGCTCTGTGTGCCGAAGAAACCGTCAGCGAGGACGGACTTACTTACACATTTAAGATTCGTGATGACGCCAATTGGAGCAACGGTGACCCTGTTACCGCCGACGACTTTGTCTTCGGCTGGCAGCGCGCTGTTGATCCGGCTAACGCTTCCGAATATTCTTACATGCTCAGCGATATAGGCCAGGTCAAAAACGCCGCCGCTATTATCGCCGGCGAAATGGATGTCACAACGCTCGGCATTACCGCTGTGGATGAAAAAACACTGCAGGTAGAGCTTGAGGTACCGGTATCTTATTTCGATCAGCTGCTCTATTTCCCGACATATTATCCGGTCAACAGAGCTTTCTTTGAGCAGTGCGGTGATACCTTCGGCACCAGCGCCGATACCGTGCTCAGCAACGGTGCTTTCATACTCACCGCTTACGAGCCCGCCGCTACCAGCTTTACTCTGGCAAAGAACCCCGATTATTATGACGCCGACAGCATCAAGCTGGACGGACTTAATTATCAGGTCATAAAAGAGAGCCAGCAGGCTCTTCTGAGCTATCAGAACGGCGATCTGGACATAATCCAGCTGGCCGGTGATCAGGTCGATCAGGTTAAGGACGACGCGGAATTTTTGAGCGTCGGCGCCGGCTATCTGTGGTACATGAGCCCCAACATCAAGGATTATCCCGAACTGGCCAATCTCAACATGCGTATGGCACTTACCACTGTGCTTGACCGCCAGACCATCGTTGGCAGCGTCGTGAAAGACGGCTCTACCGCCACCTTCACAGCTGTACCGCCGCAATTCGCCGCCGGCCCGGATGGCAGCGACTTCAGCGCCGATCAGACCGAATTCGCCGATTACTGCACATTTGATGCAGCTAAAGCACAGGCTTATTTTGAAACTGCCAAGGAAGAACTCGGGCAGGATACCTTTACTTTCGAAATGCTCGTTGACGACACCGAGATTCAGCAGAATGTTGCCGCGGTCATCAAGGAAGAAATAGAGACTACTCTCGAAGGTATAACCATCGAGCTTAAGGTAGAGCCGAAGAAACAGCGTGTTGCCGATATGCAGGACGGAAACTACTGCCTCGGACTTACCCGTTGGGGACCGGACTACGCCGACCCGATGACATATCTCGGTATGTGGGTC
>CAZIQU010000046.1:0-8818 GCA_964541445.1 uncultured Lachnospiraceae bacterium
ATACGATACCCCGGTGCTTATCCGTATGACCACCCGCGTCTGCCACTCGAAATCTTTCGTCTCGACGCGCGAGCCGCTCACCGTGAAATATCAAGCTTATGAACCGAACCCTAATAAATATGTTGCGGTGCCGGCTAATGCCAAGGTGCAAAAATCGAAAGTGCTGGCACGGGCCAAAGAGCTCAAGGTCTTCAGCGAAGAAACACCGCTGAACAGCTGCGAGCTTCATTCTGCCGAAACGGGGATAATCGCCTCCGGCATCTGCCGCCAGTACGCCAGAGAGGTTTTCGGCGAATCCGCGTCATATTTCGACGCTGTTTTCACCCACCCACTGCCGACAGAGAAGATCAGAGCCTTCTCACGAGATGTGAAAAAACTCTATGTTATAGAAGAAGACGACCCGGTAATGGAGACCGAGCTGAAGGCTGCCGGTATAGACGTTACCGGCAAAGATGTATTACCGGCGGAGGGAGAGCTTTCACCGGCGGTGCTGCGCGCCGCTTTCTTCGGTGAAAAACTCGACCATGTAATGTACGATATTTCCGCGCTGCCGCCGCGCCCGCCCGCGCTCTGTGCCGGCTGCCCGCACCGCGGCATGTTTTACACACTCAGCAAGCTGAAAAATGTATATATCTCCGGTGATATCGGCTGTTACAGTCTGGGGTTCGCGCCGCCGTACCGGGCTATGCACACCACCGTATGCATGGGCGCCAGCATCTCCGGAGCGCACGGCGCCGCCAAAGCCTTTGCCGTAAAAGGAGAGCAGACCAAGGCCATCGCCGTTATCGGTGACTCGACGTTCTTTCATACCGGTGTAAACAGCCTGATAAACGCTTCATACAACAAAAGCAACACCGTAACAATCATTCTCGATAACCGCATAACCGGCATGACGGGTCATCAGGACAATCCCGGCACAGGCTATACTGCAAGCGGTGAAGAGACCACAGCCATAGATATAGAGGCTCTGGTACGGGCAATAGGCATCACTCAGGTGCGCACCATCGACCCGAACGATCTTGCGGCTGATGAAGATGCGCTGAAAGAAGCACTTGCCTACGAAGGACCAGCGGTGATAATCACCAAATACCCATGTGCGCTGAAGAAGCTCTCAACGCGTGATAAAAATGATTTCGGCAAGGTGTTCTTTAAACGATATCAGGCAGACAAAGATAAATGTATCGGCTGCGGCAAATGTATCGGCTGCGGCTGCCCGGCTATAAGCATGGAGGGCGACAAGGCGCAGATAGACGCCGATGCCTGTCTGGGCTGCGGCGTATGCGCGCAGATATGCCCGAAAGACGCGATAACCTTCGGGGAGGAAAAGTAACATGGCGGTAAAAAGAATAATGCTGACCGGCGTCGGCGGACAGGGTACAATTTTAGCGGCTAAACTGCTGACCACAGGCTTGGCGGCCAGCGGCTATGATGTAAAAATGAGCGAAATACACGGCATGAGTCAGCGCGGCGGCAGCGTCACCAGCGATGTTGTTTACGGTGACAAGGTTTACTCGCCGGTGATAGAGGAAGGCTCAGCCGATATGATAGTTGCGTTTGAGGAGCTGGAGGCGCTGCGCTACATAAACTTTCTCAAGAAAGGCGGCAAAGTCATCGTGAATGACTGCCGCGTCAAGCCGATGAGCGTTCTTTCCGGCAAAAGCGAATATCCCGCCGACATTCCGTCAACGCTGAAAAGCCTGGCCGACACCACGGTCGTACCGGCCTACGAAAAAGCCCGTCAGCTGGGCAGCTTAAAAGTGATGAACGTTGTTTTGTTGGGATACACGGTAAGATTTTTAGGGCTTGACGGCATAGACTGGGAAAAGATCATCAGAGAAAACACCAAACCGCAGTTCGCGGAAATGAATATAAAGGCGTTTAAGGGCTGAAAGCCCTTTACCGCAGTCAGCTTGCCGAAAAGGAAAAACATATCCGCAATGACGAATGACCTTGAGCGCAAGTGCGCTCAGGCGTCGGCACTTCATTCTCTCGCGGCACAATAGAGCGAGCTGCATACACTAAAATAAAACCATAAAACAAAGAAGCATGCCTGTAAAATGCGCCTCCAAAAGTGACTGACTTTTGTGGTTCACTCTGCCGCATGCTTCTTTATCGTCTCAAAGCGCCGAGCGAATGATCAGTAGATGATATCCACCTTATCGACATAGGGGTACTGCTCTCTGATAATCTCCTCTACACGGTCACGAAAACCTGTTTCCGGCTCTCCGCCGTCTGTGGTCAGCCGCACGGCTATATAGTCGTCATAAACATATATATCGCTGCTTTGAATTCCTTCCATGGCATTGATCCGCTCCTTCAACGCCATATTACCGTCCATAGTCCAGCTGCTGCCGGTACCGTCCGGTACATAATTTTTCGTAGTGCCGCTCTTGCCGCACCCCATAGCCAAGACCGTGACGGCTGACATTATCAGTGCAAACATTCTGTTCTTATTCATTATCAATACCTCCCGCCGGATATTTGCTTCCGGCGAAGGTATTATGTGCCGATCAACTGTTTTTATCGCTGGTAATATTTAGTAACCGACTGCGCACCGGGATACTTATCCTGCCGTTTTCCGCATTTATATAGCAAAGCCAGTAGCCGTATCCGTCGGCCGAATCGTAATGATAAACAAAGCCGGTAGCGCCGCCGAACGGCTGTTCCCGCTCGATATCTCTCCCGCAGACTGCAAATATATAATAAGCGACCTTACCCTCATGAATGCTTTCGCCGATGAGCTTTTCCGGCAATGACGCTTTTCCGGCGAAAGTATTTTTATAATCAAGGAATACACGGTCAAGCGGAACGATATTGCCCGAATATAATATTTTCATATCATTTTTCTTTGCGGCGTATTCATCAAAAATATAAAATTTTTCGTTTTCTTTGGCATCAGTCAGGCCGCTATAACGAGAAAAAACCGCTGGGAGACACCCTTGCCTGTTGTTTATCAATCCGGCGGCCGCGTTTTTCTTCGGTGTTTCGGCGCTGTCCCCTTCCGCAGACGCACCACCGCCGCCACCGACAGAGCCGTATGCTCTTTCATCGTTATCTGTCGGTACCGCCGCGCCGCTTTCCGCCGACACAACTGTCTTTGCATCAACCGACGCGGACAGTGCCGCCGACATTGCCGCCTCTGCGGCTGCTGCGGCGTCACCGGCTTTCGTGGTGACGGCAGGCGTGATTACGATAGAAGCAACTGACTCGTCAGTATCTATATTCACCACGCTCAAATTGTCGGCGAAAGCTATTTTGGCCGTTGGCACGCTCAGCCGGCCGGCACTGCCTTTTTTAACGATACCGCAGGTATAATGCCTGCCGCCTCCCGAAAAAACGACAGCGAATTCACCGGTTTTTTTTATTTCGATTTCAATCCCGCTATCATCTGCGCCGGGAAGATAGACAAGCTCCGCGATGTCGTTTTTTGTCTTTAACATGCCGTTTTCCATATCCTTTACCCCCTCAATATCCCCAAAAATCGCCGTACTCCTTCGCCAGAGCCGCGATATCGGCATCACGAAAAGAATATGTGATGACCGCATCATCGGCAAAAGATTTCAGATAAGGATATTTTTCATACGCTATATTATTTTTTACGGTGCAGAGCCGGCCGATATTTTCCGTGTACTGCAGGGATTCCTCACTGAGCAGATATTCGGCAAACTCACACAGCAGCCGGTTTTTTTCCGCATCGCCGCTATCGAATATTGCGTAGGAAATCATGTCGCGCACAAGCACAAAAGGCTCGGAAGACGGATAATTGATCAGCGAAAAATCAAAGCCCTTGCCCGCCAATTGCTTTCTGGTGATATAGCCGGCTTCGGCCAGACTGCCGCACATAACCACGGCTTTACCTTCGTAAAAATCGGATGTCGGCGTCACGGTCGGGCTTACATACCTGCCGATCAGGGTCAGATAAGCTTCATCGGCAGCAGAGGCCGAGCCCAACAGAAAAGGCAAATATGAATACACATCGTTTTTATCCATTACCATTATTTCAATGCTATTGCCGCTGTTCGCCTGACTCAGTGTCTCAAGAAATGCGGCAAAGCCCTCCTTCGAGCCGACATCCGCCGGTATTTCAACGCCGAGTGCCGCGGCGGCCTCGTTGTTGATGAGAATAACGGAAATATTGTAGGCGATATCGACAATGAGGCTGCTGCCGTAATCATTTTTTATAAACGGCAAATATCTTTTGTTCAATTTCGCCGCAGTCTCTTCATCGCAAAGAAGCCGGCGGCGATCAGCGCTGTAGCCGCCGATCGTCTCCCTTATCACATCCGGCCGGTTGGCTGTCTCGATATTATTGGCTATCGTTTCCTCCGGGCTGAGCAGCGAAAGCTTATATAAATTGACCGATACCCCGCTGCGTCCGCGGCTGAAGGCACGGGTAACAGTCTCAAGAAAAGCGTATTTGCTGCCGGTCACCGTTGTAAGCGGAATATCCCACACAGTTATGCGTCCGCGCGGCGCCGGCTCAGCCACGCTATCTTCGGCGATTTTGCGGCAAATAAGACCGGAAAGAAAGAAACGGTAGATGACAAACACGACGATAACGGCTGCCGCCGCTATTTTTTTGCCGTTACTGCCCGACAGCTGTTTTTTCATTTTGCTTCAGCGCCAGATATTTGTTGCGGGTAGCTATACCGCCGCGCATATGGCGTTCCTCTTTATTTACATCCAACACGGCGCGGACAGAGCCCCACAGCGTTTTGTTGATGTGGAAAAGTCTTTGCGTCACATCCTTATGCACGGTAGATTTGCTCACCCCGAAATGCTTGCCGCAATCGCGCACGGTGGTTTTGTTTTCCAGTATGTAGGCTGCTTCAATGATCGCCCGCTGCTCTTTGTCGCATCGCTCATATAACATGATATACCTCTGCAATATACGGTAATGTGTTCCTTACAAAGTATGCGCGGGCTGATGAAAGTATGAGCAAAGAATGAAAACCTCTTGTTTCAGCCGAAAAAAAAAGACACCCTCCGCTTATCGGATAGGTGTCAGGTTTTCTATTGCCTGAAGCTTTCGCGATATCCTCAATGGGTGCTTCTGCGCTCGTTGCCGCCATACGCGCTGACTGCGTAGGTGAAGCTTTAGCGTTAAGGCTGCCTGTTATCTGCCGGTCAAGCTCATCGTCTGCGTCGGTCTGCTGCGTGTCCTCGGTTGTTTGAGAAGCATCGGTGTTTTCACCAACTGAAAAAGCAGACTGTTCGTCTGCATTGTTGTTTATTACGGTTTCTTTTCTCTGTTTTGCCCTGATCTCCGGTATGCTTTTTCCTGTGCCGTCAGGAGCATAATATTTGTTTAAATAGCCTTCATAATCACCGAGTGAGGCAGAATATTCAGTATCAACTTTCAGACCGGTGTTCGCATATTGCCCTTCGTCTCCGTTAATCCACGCCACATAATGAGGGCTTACTTCTTTTGAATATACCCTGTTGCCTGCTCCGCCGGCATAATCTTCGGCTTGCTGTCTTGATGTTGAGACAAACACGCCGTTTTTTATTGGATAAGAGCTGTAAACAACAACCTTTCCTCTTTTTAAATCTCTTTGAGCATCATCTTTTGAATAATCACCCCAAACGAAACTTTCACCGTCGCTTATAGCTTCTTGGAAAGATTTAATGTCTTTCGGGCTTCTTATCCATACATATTTGCTGCCTTCGGGAGCCGGATTTGTTTTTTGAATTATATTGTATTGCGCTCTTTTTAAAGGAGTCGCTGCCTTAATCTCTTCGCGTAATACCTCTTGCTGCCTTACTTTGTCATTGTTGTCATCGACAAGCTTTTGATATTTTTGGGGGTCGTATTTATAATCTTTGATAATTCTGTCTTTATCAATACCTACAAAATAATCATATTGGCTTTTATATCCAGCCTTCAGGGCTTTGATTTTTGAAACTGTGGCAAATCTTTCATCCCAGTCTTTATCGGTGTATTTTGCTTCTATTTCTTCGAGGTGTGCTTGCAGTTCTTCTATGCTTTCGGTTATCGGAGTTTTGTCATCGTTTTTGAATTGCGAATAATATTCATCGTTGAAAACAACGTCTTGTACTTCTTTGGGCAATAAAAAAGCAGACTGATTGTCTGCTCTTAATTCATTGTTTTGATTTGCTCCAATACTTCCGCTTCCGTTTTGCAATCCTGTATCAAAGCTGTAAGCTGTTTTGCTTTTTCTTCCTGATTGACCGAGTTCTTTATAACTTGGGCTATCTTCCGCTGTGTATTCGCTGATAATGTTTTCTCTGAAAACATCATTAATAATCTCGAACGGTAATGAGCTTTGCTCTTTTGAGTTGTCAAGAATATACCTCCTTACAAAATCAATATCTGTTTCATTTCCAAGATTGATTGATATAACTTTCTTTATTTTCGGATTGAGATAATTTCCGTCCGTATAAACAAGTTTATTGTTTATGCCAAACTCGTTGCCGACCGGGATAATAAAATCTCCCCCAGCTGTTTTAGTGTAAACGTCTCCGCCCTTTAATTTGCCTATATGCTCAAAGAAAGCTGCTCTTTCATTTTTGGTAAGCACATCATTTACATCGGTCCAACCATATTGATTGTACGTTTTTTCGGTGTATTTGTCTATACTTTCTTTACTATATGCTTTTCCGTCTTTCCCCTGATACTCCTGCGCATACGCTGCCTCAAACTTATTCTTTACGTCCTGCCAGTAAAGCTTTTCGTTCTTATAACCGGTTAATTTATTGAGCTTATTAAGCTTATCGACTACCCAGTTATAAATGCGGCGCGCAACTGTTGGCTTTTCATAAACAAGAGTGTTTACAAATTCCTGTGTGCCGAGCTTATTGCCGAGAATGGCGGCAACAGCTTCTTCGTTTACACGGTTCTCGAAATCGGCGCTGCTATTAAGTATATTAAAATGAATATACCTGTGAAGCGCATAGAATTTGTAGTTTTGTCGATAGTTATGGACCTTACCCGGATGATCACACGCTATCGTTATACCTGATAATCAGCACTGATAGAGCTGCTCTGATGTACAGCAGGATAATGCTGTTAATACTTTTCGAGAAAATAATTATAAAAATAATATCCTTTTGCCTACTTTTCCGGGCTGATATACTTCGGATATGGGCATTGTCGAAATGTCATGTTTTATTGCGTATTTTTTATCGAAATGTCATAAATATACGCCTTGAATTATATTGAAATGTCAATTTTTATATGATATGATGTAAGCACCAACTCGTCCACGGAGGGATATTGTGCTATTCAGAAAGATAGAAGCAACAATCGAAAATCATCTGAAATCAGATAACAAGAGAATTCTGCTCATAGACGGAGCCAGACAGGTCGGCAAAACTTTCATAATCCGCAGTGTGGGTAAAAAAATATTCGCCAATTTCATAGAGCTCAACATGATCGAGGATTCACTGGGACAAAGGTTGTTCGCCAATACAAATACAGTCGAGGATTTTTACCTTCAGGTCAGTATGCTTGCCGGAAACAAAATGTCAAAGAAGGAAAATACGCTGATCTTCATTGATGAAATTCAAGCCTATCCACATCTTCTCACCCTGCTTAAATTTTTGGCACAGGACGACAGGTTCACTTATATTGCAAGCGGTTCGCTGCTCGGGGTGACTCTGTCCGAAACATCATCGATACCGATGGGTTCAATAAGAAAAGTGAGAATGTTCCCGCTTGATTTCGAAGAGTTTCTGTACGCAAACGGCATGAATTCGTTTGCTTTAACCGCACTCAGGAATAAATTTGAGAAAAACGAATCCGTAGACGAACCAACGCACGCAAAGATGATGGACTTATTCCGCAAATATTTGCTTGTAGGGGGGCTGCCCGATGCCGTTAATTCTTTCATTGCGGACAAAAATATATACAAAATACGGGAGATACAAAACGAGGTCCACAGTTACTATGCTGCTGACGCATCCAAATATGACGAACTGCACAAGCTTAAAATTCGCAGAATATATGACCTGATCCCATCAAACCTTGAGAACAGGAAAAAACGCGTTGTAGCTCAGGATATAGAAAACAAGCGCGGCAAAACATTTTCCGATTATACAGATGAGTTTGATTACCTGATAAGCGCGGGAATAACTCTTTCTGTTAAAGCGATTTCGAATCCGATATTTCCACTGATTGCATCGAGCGGAAAAAATCTTATGAAGCTGTACTTAAACGATGTCGGAATACTGACGAGTATTCTTTTTTCAGGCAATATCAATGCCATAATGAATGACGAAAAAAGCATTAATCTCGGCTCCGTTTATGAATGTGTTGTGGCTAGTGAGCTTATTGCTCACGGCTTTAATTTATTCTATTACGATAACCGCAGCCGCGGCGAAGTTGATTTCCTCATAGATGATTATGACAGTCTTTCTGCTGTACCGATAGAGGTGAAAAGCGGCAAAGATTACACCGTTCACAGTGCCCTGAGTTCATTGGTCAAAAACGCCGATTATCATGTAAAAAAAGCTTTCGTGCTGTCGAATAGCAGAGAGATTAAAATAAAGGACGAAATCATTTATCTGCCTATTTACTACGTTATGTTCTTTGATAATATGGCAGACAGCGAAGACGGGTTCATCGGCTGAATAAGCATTAAACAAAAAAATTTTTATTTTGCAACAAACAGAAATGCCTGCACTGCATATGCAGGCATTTCTGTTATGTAGGCTGCTTCGATGATCGCCCGCTGCTATTTGTCGCATCGCTCATATAACATGATATACCTCTGCAATATACGGTAATGTGTTCCTTACAAAGTATGCGCGGGCTGATGAAAGTATGAGCAAAGAATGAAAACCTCTTGTTTCAGCC